>JAPPHR010000027.1 GCA_028820995.1 Rhodospirillales bacterium | reverse complement strand
CGCCGCGAAGCAGGCCCTGGCGTGGGAGCGGCGGCCCACGGCGCTGCTTTGCGTCACCGATCTCGTCGCGCTCGGAGCGATGTTCGAGCTTCAGCGGAGCGGCCTCCTCCTGCCCCAGGACTTGTCGGTCATGGGGTTCGATCACATCTCCTGGTCCGAACACAGCCATCCGCGCTTGACCTGCATAAGCCTGCCGGTCGTCGCAATGGGGCAGGAGTCCGCGCAAGCGATCTGCAACTTTCTCGAAGACGGCACGCCGATCCCCTCGGTTCGCCTGCAGGGCGAGATCAGGATACGCGGCTCCACGTGCCGGCTTCCGGGCCCGTCGGGAGATCCGTCACCGGAACTGTCCTAGCCTCTTCGGTGGAGTAGGCTCCGGCGGCGATACGCGACGCCATCGCCGGCCCCGACGACGCTACGCCAGGATAGTCGTGCGGCTCCCCGGCGCACGCTTGACCCCGACCGACGGGGTGCAGAGCGATCCCTCAATCCAGGGCGGGCCGGACGCCTGTCCCCCTCACCGCAGGAAGAGGCGGTACGCGGGGTTCTCCGTCTCTTCGCGATAGTCGTAGCCCACCTGCTCGAGGAACGACTGGAAGTTCCCGCGCTCGTCCTTGGGCACCTGCAGGCCGATCAGCACGCGGCCGTAGTCCGAGCCGTGGTTGCGGTAGTGGAACATGCTGATGTTCCAGGGCCTGCGGCCCATCTGGGTGAGAAAGTGCATCAGCGCGCCCGGCCGCTCCGGGAAGTCGAAGCGGTAGAGGACCTCGTCCAGCTCCCCCGGCGCATGGCCGCCCACCATGTAGCGCACGTGGAGCTTGGCCATCTCGTTGTCGGTCAGGTCGAGCACCGGGTAGCCGTCGCGTTCCAGCGCGTCCACGAGCGATTGCCTGTCGGCCCCGGCCCCGCTGATTTCCACGCCGACGAAGATGTGCGCTTTCGCGTCATCGGAAAAGCGGTAATTGAACTCAGTGATCGAGCGCTTGCCGATAAGCTCGCAGAACCGGAGCAGACTGCCGGGGCGCTCGGGGATGGTTACTGCGAGCAGGATCTCCCGCTGCTCGCCGAGCTGAGCCCGCTGGGCGATATGGCGCAGGCGGTCGAAGTTGACGTTCGCGCCGCTCACGACCGCGACGAAGCGCGCCCCATCCGCATTGCCCTCGCGCTCCACGTAACGCTTGAGGCCTGCCACTGCGAGGGCGCCTGCGGGCTCGGCGATGGAGCGGGTGTCCTCGAAGATGTCCTTGATTGCCGCGCAGATCTCGTCGGTGGAGACGAGCACCACCTCGTCGATACACTCGCGCGCGATGCGGAAGGGCTCGGCCCCGATCTGCTTAACCGCCACGCCGTCGGCAAAGGTACCGACCTGCTCCAGGACGACCCGCTCGCCTGCCGCGAGGGCCGCGTGCAGGGTCGGCGTGTCCTCCGGCTCGACGCCGACGATGCGCGTCTCGGGCCACAAGGCCTTGATGTAGGCGGCGATGCCGGCGATGAGCCCGCCGCCGCCCACGCTCACGAAGATCGCGTCGAAGGCCTCGCCCTGCTGTCGCACGATCTCCATTCCCACCGTGCCCTGGCCGGCGATGACGTGCTCGTCGTCGTAAGGCGGAATGAGCACCATCCCGTGCTCGGCGGCCAGCGCCTCGGCCCGCTCTTTCGCGCCGTCGTAGCTATCGCCCGCGAGCACGACTTCGGCTCCCAGCCGCTCGACCGCGTCCACCTTGATGCGGGGGGCTGTCTCCGGCATGACGATGAGCGCGCGGGTGCCGAGCCGGCGCGCTGCCAGCGCCACGCCTTGCGCATGGTTGCCGGCCGAGGACGCGATGACTCCCCGTGCGCGCTCCTCCGGGCTGAGGGACGCGAGCTTGTTGTAGGCGCCGCGCAGCTTGAACGAGAAGACCGGCTGCAGGTCCTCGCGCTTGAGCCAGACCTCGCTGCCGAGGCGGGACGAAAGCTTCGGAGCAAGCTCTAGCGGCGTCTCGCGCGCCACGTCGTACACGCGCGCTTTCAGGATCTTGGTGACGTAGTCTCGGGACATGGGGCGGCGCTCGTTCGGTGGCGGCGGTCGCGGGCGCCGACTGGTTCACCGGCATTCGGTGTTTGAAGCATGCACATGGGCGCGCGGGCGAAATGAGTCAATGAGCGAGTGGCCCGTTCCTGAATCGCCCCGCCCCGGATACCATCGCGCGGTTCGGCAGAGCGAGGAGAGAGCCAGTGCCAGGACCGCTCGACGGCTACCGCGTCATCGACCTCACGTCGATGGTCTCGGGCCCCCTGGCCACCATGATGCTGGGGGACCAGGGCGCCGACGTGATCAAGGTGGAATCGCTTGGCCAGGGCGATCACACGCGCACCGGCAGCAACCGCTCCAACGGCCTCTCCTCGGGCTTCCTCAACGTCAACCGCAACAAGCGCTCGATCGCGGTCAACCTGAAGGACCAGCGCGGGCGCGACGCCGTGATCCGCCTGGCCACGAGCGCCGACGTCTTCATCCAGAACTTTAGGCCGGGCGTGGTCGAGCGGCTGGGGGTCGGGGAGCCCGACATCCGGGCTGCGAACGCGGGGATCGTCTACGTCTCCATCAACGGGTTCGGCGAGACGGGCCCGTACGCGCACAAGCGCGTTTACGATCCAATCATCCAGGCTGCCTCCGGCCTCGCCTCGGTCCAGGGCGGCTCGGACGATGCGCGTCCCCGGCTCGTGCGCACGATCCTGCCCGACAAGCTCACCGGCGTGACCGCGGCGCAGGCCGTCACCGCCGCGCTGCTCGCCCGCGAGCGCACGGGCCAGGGCCAGCACGTGCGCCTCTCGATGCTCGATGCCGTCGTCTCGTTCCTCTGGGCATCGGACATGGGCGGCCAGACTTTCCTCGAGCAGGAGCCGACGGAGCAGCGGGCGGCGAGCTTCATCGACCTCATCTACGAGACCAAGGACGGCCACATGAGCGTCGCCGTGATGAGCGACCGGGAATGGGTCGGCCTAACCCGCGCGCTCGAGCGGCCGGAGTGGCTCGAAGACGCGCGCTTCAAGACGCCAGCGCTTCGCGACGAGAATATCGACGACCGCCTGTCGCTCACTCAGGAGGTGCTGCGCACGAGGACCACCGCCGAGTGGATGGAGCGCCTGGAGGCCGAGAGCGTGCCCTGCGCGCCGGTGCTGACCCGGAACGCGCTGGTCGAGCACCCACAGGTTGCCGCCGCCGGCACGCTCGTCGAGGTCGATCATCCCATCGCGGGACGGCTGCGCCAGGCGCGGCCGGCGGCGCGCTACGAGGCCACTCCCAGTTCGATCCGCCGCGGCGCCCCGGCCCTCGGCCAGCACACGGAAGAGCTGCTGGCCGAGGCCGGGCTCTCCGACGCCGAGATCGTCGACCTGTACGCCAACGGCGTCGTCGCCTGAGCCCCGCATGAGTTGGCAGAAGGAGGTCGACGAGCTCGCGCGGAAGCGTGCGCTCGCGCATGCGCAGGGGGGCGAGGAGGGAGTCGCCCGCCAGCACGCGAGGGGGCTTCTCACGATCCGCGAACGGGTCGATGCCATGCTCGACCCAGGCTCCTTTCAGGAGCTGGGCGGCGCCTCCGGCGATGCGACCCGCGACGAGGACGGCCAGCTTGCCGACTTCAAGCCCGCCAACTTCGTGCTCGGCTTCGGCACCATCGACGGGCGACGTTGCGTCATCGGCGGCGAGGATTTCACGCTGGGCGGCGGCTCGCCCAACGAGGCGGGCCTGCGCAAGAGCGTCTATGCCGAGGAGCTCGCCTGCACCTACCGCATGCCCCTAGTGCGGCTGCACCAGGGCGCGGGCGGCAGCGTCGCCGGCACCGGGTCCAAGACGGTGGGCACGCCGGTCAACGCCCCGCCGCGCTTCGCCTCCGTGGCCCGGGCGATGGCGAGCGTGCCCGTTGCGTCGGCAGGGCTGGGAGCGGTAGCGGGCCTTCCCGCAGCGCGCCTGGTGGCCTCGCACTTCTCGGTGATGGCCGAGAACTCGCAGATCCTGATCGCAGGGCCCGCGGTGGTCGAGCGCGCCCTCGGCCGGCGCCCGAGCAAGGAGGCGCTGGGCGGCGCGCAAGTGCACGCGAGAAACGGCGTCATCGACAACCTGGTGGCGGACGAGCCGGCGGCCTTCGCCGAGATCCGCCGCTTTCTGAGCTACCTGCCGCCCAACGTCTGGGAGCTGCCGCCCTGCACGGCCGCCGAGGACCCGGCGGAGCGCCGGGCCGAGGAGCTGATCGAGATCGTGCCGCGCAACCGGCGCAAGCTCTACGACATGCGGCGCGTGATCGCGCTGGTGCTGGACGAGGGCTCGTTCTTCGAGATCGGCCGGCTCTACGGGCAAGGCACGATCACCGGCCTCGCCCGGCTCTCGGGCCAGCCCGTCGGCGTGCTCGCCAACGACTGCTGGCACCTGGCCGGCGCCATGACCGCAGCGGGCTCGCAGAAGACGCGCCGCTTTATCGAGCTCTGCGACACGTTCCACCTGCCGATCGTGAGCCTGGTGGACGAGCCCGGCTTCATGATCGGGGCGGAGGCGGAGAAGGCCGGCACCATCCGCTTCGGCGCCGCCGCCGTGCTCGCCGCCGCAAGCTCCGTGGTGCCCTGGGCGTCGGTGATCGTGCGCAAGGCGCACGGCGTCGCGGTCGCCGCGCACTTCGGGCCTGACGGCTTCGTCGTCGCCTGGCCCTCGGCCGAGATGGGGGCGCTCCCGGTGGAGGGCGGCGTGGCGGTGGCCTTCGGCCGCCAGATCGCCAAGGCCGACGACCCCGCCGCCGAGCGCGAGCGCCTGGAAGACGCCATGCTCGCGCGCCAGTCCCCCGTGCCCCGCGCCGAGAGCTTCTCGATCCACGAGCTCATCGACCCGCGCGAGACCCGCCCCGTGCTCTGCGACTGGATCGCCCGTGCGCGACCTCTGCTGGAACACCTGAAGGGACCGACGAGCTTCCCGGTGCGGTCGTAGGGTGGAATTTCAGAAATCGGCGCGATTGGCGCTGATTCCAGCAATTTGCTCCTCAGACTAGGTCTCTGACCGGCTGCCGCTGCCTGTATCTCAAGCTAACCGGAGAGCCATACAACTATGGCCGTGCCGACACGTACAAGGCACGTCTGCGGCACCTCCGTGAATGACCCACAAACCATCCAAGCTCCTTAGATCTGTCGTAGAAATAATAAATTAAGTATACCAATCGATATTTGCATAATTAATTCTAATCTCTTCCCAGTCACAATTGAAGCGCCAAGCTTCATATATGATTATATATTTAATACCAAATAATTAATTTTGGTATAGTAATGGTTCCGACCCCTTGGCTCGACGCATCTTGCGCTTGGCTAGAGGCGCGGTGACATCGGCGCAGAGAGACAGGGCAGCGCAACGGGAACCGTCATGAGCTGAGCAACGCCTGCGCTCGGCGTTCGGCATGAAGCGGCATTCACGAAACTGAGGCCCCTCGCTGAGGCCTCGACAACGATGGGGAGGCTCTAATGACCGTGTCGAAAAGCAAATTCCTTACGACCTGTGCGGCGAGCGTGCTCCTCGCGGTTGCGTTATCCGCTTGTGGCGGTGGAGGCGGCAGCGGCCCTGCCACTGACGGTGATGACATGATGCCTGACGACGGCATGATGCCGGGCGATGGTGACGGCGATGTCGCCATGGAGCACGAGGAATTCGTCGGCGAGTGGAGCGCCGATTGGCCCGGCGGGGGGCGGACGGAACTTGAGATTACGTCAGTATCGGCCGATGGACAGGTTACAGGGACTTTCCGCCATCAACAGAGGGGCCGGGAGCCCATTGAGATCAAGTTCTCGCCCAACGGAACGACTACGAGCGGGCTCTCCGCCGATGGTCTGGTTACTCTTGGAATTACAACCCACGGAATTATCAGCGTCGTTATCGAGGACGGAACCCTCCGCTTCTCCTACGAGGGGTTTACCTTCGTTTTCACATTTACCGAGGAGGAATCGCTACAGCTCACCATCGACGTCGATACCGAAACAGAAACCGTAACCATCGTCATGGACCGGCTCGATGATGATATGGATGACGGCACGATGCCGGGCGACGGTGACGGCGACGACGACGACATGATGCCGCCCGACTCTGCCTCGCAGGAAGCATTGGCAAACGTGATCGATCTGGTGGCGAACAACAGCAGGCGGAACGCCTACGGCAAATACATCAGTGGATGGTGGCACACGCTTGGACTAAGTGGTACGCCGCATGCTGTCGTCAGTGGGACTTTCGATGGCGGCGGGTGGGCGAACGTGATCACTTCATATGATGAGAACCGACAACTTCACCACAATGTGGCGGTACATTCGATCTATCCGCGGCGAGAGGCAGATCCGTACGCCCGGTCCGGTCGATACATCAATACTCAGGAGACTCCAGAACAGCTCGAGGGGGTGACGAGATCTGTGCGTCCATTATCCGATCACGGTCTTGGGTCGGTGTGGCAGGTGACCGAGCTGGAGGCCGATTATGACAATGGCGGAACACTGAGCTTCTATGTTGCGACGGACGTGCAGCCAAGCGACGGGGCGTTGGATCCGTATTCGAACGCAACCGAGGGCGACGACAACATCGAAATATTGGGAACCCCAGCCCTTCGGGCCGATGAGGACTTTATGGTGATCTGGATTGATGACGGCGACACCATTGGGGGATCGTTAGGCGGCGTCGCGGGCAATTATTCTTGCGCTAATGCCGATGGCTGTTTGTTCGTCGATGATCGATGGGCGGAAGGCGCTTATACCATTTCTGAGGGCGTCGCCTTCACGCCGGACGGCGGGACGCGGCAGCAGGTAACCCAACAAGTTTGGGGGCCCGCACCGACTGCAGATTACATGGCGTTCGGCTACTGGCTCTATGTGCCGGAAGACGTGACCGACGCGGTCAACTACGATTTCGGCGTGTTCGCAAGCGGTGGGGATCCGTTCGAGACGGCCAATCTTGCGGGCTTGACCGGTACAGCGGCTTATGAGGGCGATGCGGTCGGCATGTACTACGTGAACGGGTTGTCGAGCAGCGCGACGACGGGGTCCTTCACCGCCGACGTCAGACTGGAAGCCGATTTCGGAAATAGCAGTGACACCGGCTTCATCAGTGGAGAAGTGAACAGCTTCGTCTTCGAAGGCGACGTGGCCTCCTCGCTGCCGTCGACGGTGGCTCTGACATCAGACGTTGTAGGTCTGACGACGAACGTTCACGACAGCGTGTCCCAAGGCTTCGGTGTGACGCAGGGTTCAACCAATATCTTTAGCACGCACTATGAAGGAGAGGCGGATCCCGGCCCATATCCTGGAGGGCATATCGCCGGTTGGACCCAAGCCAGCGTGAATGATGTGGACTGGAATGGCGAATGGCACGGTGCGTTCTACGGCAACGGCTCTTCGTCGACCGACCATCCAACCGGTGTCGCCGGCATATTCAGTACCTCGTCAGCCAACAGTGACGCCCGCAGCGACAGAGGTCTCACAGGCTCGTTCGGCGCTCACAGGCAGTAGTGGCATTCGAAGCGCGCTATCGGGGAAAGGCAGCCACCCGGCTGCCTTTCCACTCTTTCGGGCCTATTTGCGCCGCCGCTTTGGCGCGTCACGACGCTGTCGGTAGCGCGCTCCCGCTACCACTTGCCTGCCGCCAGAGTCACGCAATCAACTCCGCGAGCTCGCGCTTGAAGGGCACCTCGTCCGTCGAGACGGGCGGACCGTCGAGCTCTTCGGCATAGCGGCGGCCGGCGTAGACGGCGTGGGCGATGGTCGCCGGTGCGAGCGCATCGCCGATGACGTCCACGGATTCGAGGCCGGCGTCCGGCCAGCGCTCCCGTTGGCGCAGGAGATTGGCCGCGAGCTCATCGGACGGGGTTCGGCTGGTGACGAGGACCACCGCGTCGGCCTCAAACTCCTCGGCGCGGCCGGTGTGGACGCATGACAGCGCGACGGCGCTCGGAGAGATGCGGCTGAGCGTCCGGAACGCGCTGATGGCGATGCCCTTCTCCAGCATCCGGGTCTGGGCGAAGTGCTGCTCCATGGTGTGGCGGCTCCAGGTGCAGGCCTCCGAGGCGGGCGTGACGTAAGTGGTGTCGAAGCCCTTGTCCGCCAACAGTTCGGCAAGAACGCCGCCCATGTAGTAGTGATCGTCGTCCCAGATCACGACGCGCGGTCCCTCAGGCAGGCGGTTCTCCATGAGGTCGTCGGGCGTGAGCACCTGCGCTCCGTTCTCTATAGTCACGGGCGCGGTCCGGTGGTGGCCGACCACGTCGCCGCGCCAGCGCGCGCCGGTGGCGATCACCACGCGGGGGCAGCCGAATTCGAGAACGGTCTCCGCATCGAGTTGCGATTCCAGATAGAGTGCGACGTTGGGGAGCTTGCGAAGCTGCTCGGCGCGGTAGTCCCGCACCCGGCCCCAGGCGGCGAGGCCCGGCAGGCGGCATTCGCGCGCGACCCGGCCGCCCAGCTCCCGGCGCTGCTCCGCGAGCGTCACCTCGTAGCCGCGCTTGCCGAGTGCCTGCGCGGCCTCGAGCCCGGCAGGGCCGGCGCCCACGATGAGGACGGGCTTCTCGCTCTCTTGTCGCCGGATGAACTCGGGGTGCCAGCCCCGGCGCCATTCCTCGCCCATGGTCGGGTTCTGGGTGCAGCGGATCGGCGACATGGTGAAGTCGCCGGAGACGCAGATGTTGCAGCCGATGCACTCGCGGATGTCCTCGAGCCGCCCTTCGGCGACCTTGCGCGGCAGGAAGGGGTCGGCGATGGAGGGCCGCGCGCAACCGATCAGATCGACGATGCCCTTCCTGACGATGGAGGCCATGCGGTCCGGCGAGGTGTAGCGGCCGACGCCGACGACCGGCTTGGTGGTGAGCGCCTTCACGCCGGCGATGAAGGGCTCCTGCCCGCCCTCTTCGCCGAAGCGCGACGAGAGGCTGTCGTTCTCCCAGCCGGCGAGGCAGACGTCCCAGAGGTCCGGGACCTCGGCAACGAGGCCGATCATGTCCTCGGTCTCGGCCTTCTCCAGCCCGGCCTCGCCGCGCAGCTCGTCCATGGAGAGCCGGCAGGGCACCGCGCAGGTGTCGCCAACCGCCTCCCTGGTGTCGGTGAGGAGCTCCTTGAGGAGGCGCGTCCGGTTCTCCAGCGAGCCGCCGTACTCGTCGCGGCGCTGGTTGAACTCCCTGGAGAGGAAGTGGTGCAGGAAGCTCAGCCCGTGGCCGGCGTAGACATAGATCAGGTCGTAGCCCGCCCGCTTGGCGCGAACCGCCGCTGCCTTGTGCCAGCGCCGGACGTTGCGGATGTCCTGCTTGTCCATGGTCCGCGCCTGCACGGGTTCGTACGAGAAGCTCGCGATGGTGCGCCCCGTTGGCGCCATCGGGACTTCGCGCGAATAGAAGTTGGGGCCGTGCGCGCCGTTGTAGCAGAGCTCCAGCCCGGCCAGCGCGCCGTGCGCGTGGATGTGCTCCGCCATCTTGGCGAGCATGGGGACGTCCCGGTCGTCCCAGAGGCGGAGCTCGATGAAGGGCGTAATCTCCGAGGTCCAGTGGAACTCGACCTGCTCGGTGCAGACGACCGCCCAGCCGCCCTCGGCCTTGACGCCCCGCATGTGGGCGAGCGCCGTCGGGTCGCGGTAGCCCATGCCGGTGCAATGCGGCACCTGGTAGAAGCGATTCTTGGCCGTGACCGGCCCGATCGCGACGGGTTCAAGCAGAATGTCGTAAGGGGACTCTACGCTCATGGGATCACCCGATCAGCGGCGGCAGGCTGAGCCGGCGCGGCGCGCCCCAATTGGAGCGCGCCGCCCGGCAACAGGTAACGAACGTCTACTTCTTCAGGCGGGTCCACATGGTGTCGTAGACCTCCTGGGTGGCCTGGTCGCACACCGCGACGAAGGTACCGGCAGGCGCATCGGCGGGGGGCACGGATTCGGGCTGGCTGGCCAGCTCCGGATCGAGATGCGGGCCCACGCCCTCGACGCCCGCCGCATAGCGCGCGTAGTTGGTCACCGCGGCAATGTTCTCGGGCTCCAGCAGGAAGTCCATGAACTTGATCGCGCTGGCCCGGTTGGGGGCGTCCTTCAAGAGCACGACGTTGTCCATCCAGACGACGTAGCCCTGGCGCGGATAGGCGTACTCGATGTTGGCGCCCTCGGCACGCGCCTTGGCGCCGAAGCCGTTCCAGATCATCCCCACGGCGGCATCGCCGGAGACGAGCACATCCTTGGCGCCGTCGGAGTTGAACGAGGCCCAGTGAGGCTTGGCCGCCTGCAGCAGCGCGTCGAGCGCCTTGAGCTGCTCGCGGTCGGTCGAGCACTGGGGAATGCCGAGATGCAGAGAGGCCAGCAGCATGACCTCGCCCTGAGCGTCGAGCACGTTGATCTTGCCCTTCAGCTCGTCCGGCGGGTCGTAGACGATGGCGGTGTCGTTGATGTCGCCCTGATAGACGTCCCGGTTGACCGAGAAGCTGGTGGAGCCCCACTGATAGGGGATCGAGTGCTTGCGGCCCATATCGAAGGGCACGTCCACCCACTGCTGCTCGATGTTGCCGAAGTTGGCGAGCTCGCCCTCGGCAACGGTGTCGAGCATGCCTTCGCCGATCATGATCTCGACCATGTAGTCGCCCGGCACCGCCACGTCGTAGGAGCCGAGCTTGCCGGCCTTGAGCGAGGCGAGCATCGCCTCGTTGGAATCGAAGGTGTCCATGGTCACCTCGATCCCGGTCTCGGCCGAGAACTTGTCCAGCAGTTCCTGCGGGATGTACTCGAACCAGTGGTAGATCGAGAGCTTCTCCTGGGCCTGTGCCGCGCTTGCGACAAAGGTCAGGGCTAATGCCGCTATTCCGGCTTTGAGAATGGTCCGCATGGTCTCCCTCCTTGGTTGCGGTGGTCTTACGGTGAGGTTTACGCCTCCGCCTTCGTTCCAGGACGCCCGTAACGGCTGATGAAATAGGAGAGCGTCACGATCAGGATCGAGACGGAGAGCATGAGCGTGCTGAGCGCCATGATGTTGGGTTTGATCCCCTGCTTCACGGCCCCGAATATCGCCGTGGGCAGGGTTTCGATACCGGCGCCCTTGATGAAGTTGGTGATGATGAAATCGTCCAGCGAGATGATGAATGCCAGCAGAAAGCCCGCGAGAATTCCGGGCGCCATCAATGGCATGAGAACGCGCAGGAATGCCTGGAAGCGGCTCGCATAGAGGTCCTGCGCGGCCTCCTCGTAACTGCCGTCGATCCCCTGCAGCCGGGCCGCAATAGGCAGGTAAGCGAACGGAATACAGAAGACGATATGCGCGACGAGAATAGACAGGTAACCGAGCGTGAAGCCGATGGCGCTGAAGAAGACCAGTGTCGCCACGGCGGTGACGATCTCCGGCACCATGATCGGCATGCTGATGAGCGCGAGGTTCAGCGCCTTGCCGCGGAAGGCGCCGCCGCGAACCATGGCCACTGCGGCGGCCGTCGCGATGATTGTGCTGGCGACGGCGGCCGAGAGCGCGATGGTCAGCGAGTTCCACGCCGCGTCCTTGAACTTGGCCGATTCCGGCCCGGTGAAGATGTCCATGTACCAGCGGAAGCTGAACCCGCCCCAGCGGGTGATCGAGAGCGAGTCGTTGAAGCTGTAGACCATCACCACCAGCAGCGGGGCGTAGAGCACCACCAGGCAGAGGATCGTCACCGGCAGGAAGCCGGGGTAGCGCCTGATGTTGAGGCTGCGCCGCATCTCAGCTCGCCTGCTGCGCGCTGCGCAGCGCCTGCCGGCGCGCGTAAATGAAGAGCGCGATGAGCACGAGAGAGAGCAGGATCATCGAGGCGGCCGCGCCGAAGGGCCAGTTGCCGGCGTTGCCCTTGAACTGCTCCTCGATGAGCGAGCCGATCAGGAAGTTCTTGGCGCCGCCGAGCAGGTCCGGCGCGAGGAAGGCGCCCAGGCTCGGCACGAAGACCAGGATGCATCCGGCCACGATACCGGGCCGCACGATGGGCAGAATGACGCGGCGCAGGATCGTCCAGCGGTTGGCATAGAGGTCGGCCGCAGCCTCGGAGAGCGCGAAGTCGTAGCGCTCCACCGAGGCGTAGATCGGCAGCACCATGAAGGGCAGGTAGGAATAGAAGAGCCCGAGCTGCACGGCGAAGTCGGTGTTGATGAGCGCAATAGGCTCGCTGATGACCCCGAGACCCATCAGCGCTTCGTTGAGCGGCCCGTTGTCGCGGATGAGGAACTTCATCGAGACCGTACGGATGAGCAGGTTCACCCAGTAGGGCACGGTCACCAGGAAGAGCCACATCGAGCGCGTCGCGGGCGAGCGTGTCGCAATGAAGTAGGCGGTCGGGAAGCCGATGATGAGGCAGAGGACGGTGGCGACGGCGGCCTGGATGATCGAGCGGACGAAGATGACGATGTAGGTCCACT
>JAPPHR010000154.1 GCA_028820995.1 Rhodospirillales bacterium | reverse complement strand
CGGTGAAGGTCCAGTCCGGCCCCCTGAGCCGATAGCCGGTGCGGTCGCTCCGCGCTTCCAGCAGCCACGCCGTCTCGGTGAAGCGCTCGTGGCCGGCGTCGTCGATCCAGTCGTCGTTGGGGCCCCGCACGGCCTCGATTTCCCAGGTCTTGCCGCCAGGGAATGCTGGCCGCGCGTGTTCGGCGATCCGGCGGCCCGGCGTGCCAGCGGCTTCCTTCACCGGGAGCACCTGCCCCGCCTTCACCGCGTGGCCATCCAGCCCGCCGACGCCGGCCTTGTGGAACGTCGACGCCGAACCGAGCCACTCCGGCGCATCGATACCGCCCGCCACCGCCAGATAGCCGCGGGCGCCCGCGACGGCCGGCCCCATCACCAGCGTCTGCCCGGCGTCCACTGCGACGCTTTCCCAAATCGGAATCGGTTGCCCGTCGACGATCGGGCGCATGTTGGCACCGGTCACCGCGATCACGCCGGCCCGCTCGAAGCGGATGGTCGGCCCCATGAACTGGGCCTCCAGCCCCGGCGCGCCTTCGTCGTTGCCGACCACGAGATTGGCAAGGCGGAACGACCACATATCCATCGGGCCCGAAGGCGGGAAGCCCTGGTTCCAGTAGCCGATGCGGCCGGGAAAATCCTGGATGCTGGTCTCGAGGCCCGGCTTGACGATCTCAAGCATGGGGGCTGTCTCCTAGTGCAAGTGCTTGAGGTACTGGTCCACGAAATCGAAGCCGATCAGCTTGCAGTAGAGCTGCATCAGCCGCTCCGTCATCGGGCCGGGGATCCTGCGCTCGCCGAAGGGCACGTCGTTGATGGCCGCCACCGGGCAGACGCAGTAGCTCGTCGACGTGATGAAGGCCTCGTCGGCGCCGTGGGCGTCGAACAGGTCGAGGTCGCACTTCACCACCTCGATGTCCGCCTCCGCCGCAAGCTCCAGCACGGTCTCGCGGCTGATGCCGTTGAGCACGTAGCGGTCCTGCGGCGTGTAGAGAACGCCGTCGGTGACGAGAAAGATGTTGGAGCCGACGCCCTCGCTCAGGTTGCCGTTGTGGTCGAGGAACAGAGCCAGGGCGTTGGGATCGCGCCTGCGAACCTCGTCGTTGCCCACGAACAGGTTGAGATAGTTGTGGGTCTTCGCCCTCGGCGAGAGCGTATCCGGCGCCGCGCGGCGGTTCGACGGAATCAGCAACGGAATGCCGTCGCGGAAGTAGTGGGCGCGCTGGGCAATGGGGAGCGGCGTGCAGTCGATGATGAGCACGGGGTCGGTCGAGCCGTGGAAATCGCCGCCCGCAGGCTCCAGGCCTCGCGAGATGCGCTGGAAGACCCAGTAGTCGTCGTCCGGACCCAGCAGGTGGAGATTGCGGGCGAGCACCTCCTCGGTGTGGCGCTTCATTTCAGACGGCGCCATGCCGGGGTCGAGGCGCAGATAGCGCAGGGTCTTGTAGAAGCGCACGATGTGCTCTTCGAGCTTGAAGATGCGGTGCCCGAAGGTGCGGGTCGTATCGAAGGCGCCGTCGCCGTAGCGAAAGCTGCGATCGCGGAACGAGACCAGGGCGCGGCTCTCAGGCACGATCTCCCCGTCGAAATAACAGACCCGCTCGTTTGCGCGTTCAGCGACCATCTCTTCGCCTCCAGCCCCTGCCGACTCCCTGGCTCGCCGGCGCGCGATCATGGCGCAAAAGCCCGGCGGACGCGAGTACCCTCCGCGCGCTCCTTATAGGACACGCGGCGGCCGGCGCACCACCAGGCAGCGCGCCATCATGTCGTGCAGGCCCTGCTTGCGCCGGGTGAAGGCGACCGCGATGCAGGCGGCGATGGCAGCCGCCCCGACGACGAAATTAAGGCCGACGACCGTGCTGAAGAGACCGGGCAGCCAGAGCGGCCAGCAACGAACGATCGCCGTGAGCGGAGAAATGCGACCGCCGTCGAGGCGCGTCACGCGGAGCCGCAGCATCCGCTTGCCGAGCGTCGCCTGGCCGGGGCCGCTCTCCAGCAGCGCCGTGTAGACGCCCAAGACAAGCCCGAAGACCAGGGTGCCGAGCGAGGTCAGCGAATAGCTCACGACCTCCAGCTGCGCGCCGCCGGCCTGGGACGAATGGGTGGTGGTCGCCACCAGATCGGGCCACAGGTAGAGTCCGAAGATGTAGACGGCGACAAGGACGACGATCGTATCGATGACCCACGCCGCCACGCGCCGCCAGAAGCCCGCAGGAATGACACCTGACGGAGCAACGTCCGGGGTACCCTCGGTCATGTGCCCGTAACGTTGGAAGGGCCGCCCGGCTGGGGCGGCCCTTCCCCGTCAATTCGCGATCCGCAGATCGCGTCGTCACCGTCAGCCGTGGGCCCCATCGCAGGGGGAGACCCAGGTCACGGTGACCGCCGATCGCGGCTTACGACTTTCAGACACTGGATCACCTCCTTTCGTTGTTGACGACACCTCGTATATGGCGCGCCCGACTCGGCCGCGCAAGCATCATCCGATGGTCGTGCGGTCTCCGCTGTCCCACCACTCCTTGAAGACAGCGAAGGCCTCGTCACCCAGCAGGCGCTGGTAGGGACGTCCGCGTCGTTCGGTCGGGGTTGCGACCTCGCTCTCAAGCGCGGCGATGTCGACGCCGAGGTCGGCCGCGTGGGAGAGGAGGTTGCCGTAGAACACCCGGTCTATCCGCGCCCACCAGATTGCCGCGGCGCACATCACGCAGGGCTCCCACGTCGTGTAGAGCACCGAGCCGGATAGGTCCCAGCTGCCCGTGCGCTTGCCGGCGTCGCGGATCGCGTTGATCTCGCAGTGGCCTGTGGCATCGCAATTCTCGGCGACGTTGTTCCAGCCTTCGCCGATCACCTCGCCGTCCTTCACGATGATCGTGGCGCAGTAGCCGCCCTCGCCCGCCGCCATCTTCTCTTCGCAGAGTGCGATCGCGCGGCGCATGTAGCCTTCGTGGTCCATCGTCCCCTCCCTCGTCAGCGCGGCTTGCGGCCCGCGACCGCTTCCGCCAGCACGCACAGGATCTCGAACATCATGGTGGCGCCCACCAGCGCCGTGTTGCCACTGGGGTCGAAGGGCGGCGCCACCTCCACCACGTCGCCGCCCACCAGATTGAGGCCCCGCGTGCCCCGAAGCATGCGCTGCGCCTCGTGGGTGGAGAAGCCGCCGATCTCCGGCGTGCCGGTGCCGGGCGCGTAGACCGGGTCCAACCCGTCCACGTCGAAGCTGATGTAGGTTGGACCGTCGCCCACGACGGCGCGGGCCTCGGCCATCACCTTCTCCCACCCGATATCGAAATACTCCTCGATGGTGACGACGCGCATCCCTGAGTCGTGCGCGAAGTCCATGTCGTTGAGGTCGTAGACCGAGCCGCGAATGCCGATCTGGATGGTGCGCTTCGGGTCGAGCAGCCCCTCCTCCACGGCGCGGCGGAAGAGCGTGCCGTGCGTAATCTTGTAGCCGCCGAAGTAGCTGTCCCATGTATCCGAGTGGGCGTCGAAATGGATCAGGCCGACCGGCTGCTCCTTGGCGATGGCCCGCATGATGGGCAGCGTGATGAGGTGGTCGCCGCCGGCAGAGAGCGGCACCGCGCCGGCCTCGTGCAGCTGGGTGAAGAAGCGCTCGATACGCCCGATCGTGTCGTTCAGGTCGATGGGATTGACGCTGGCATCGCCGCAGTCGGCGACACGGCACAGCTCGTAGGGGCAGATGCCGAGCGTGTGATGGGTGCGCCGCATCAGGCTCGACATGTTGCGAATCTCGCGCGGGCCGTGGCGGGCGCCGGCCCGGTTGGTGGTGCCGTTGTCCCAGGGCACGCCGACCAGCGCGATATCCACGGCAGAGAAGTCGGTCACGTGCGGCAGCCGCATGAAGGTCGGCATCGCGCTGAAGCGCGGCATGTCCATGCCGCTGACCGGCTCGTAGAAGCCCTCGCTCATGGGTAACGTCTCCCTCGTTATTCGGCCGCGATGTCCCGGCGCCTCTACCGGTTGGTCGGCCAGCGCGGCTGATTGTCGCTGCCCCAGCGGTTGATGCCGATATCGGTCTCGGCGCAGCGGCGCCAGACCTCGGCGAGCGGCGGGATGAACGCCTTGTTCTTGGCCTCCAGCCGCTCCTGATCGGCCTGGATGGCCGGCATCATGTCGCGCAGCTCGTCCATCAGCGCCTGCTCGTCGACCCGCGTGAGCGCGCCGTCCTCCACCATGATCTCGCCGTTGACGATCACCGTCTCCACCGAAGAGCCGTTCTCGCAATAGACGAGATGATTGCGCACGTCGTTGAGCGGCGTGAAGTTTGCGGTGCGCATGTCGAGGATCGACATGTCGGCCCGCTTGCCGGGCTCCAGGGAGCCGATCTCGTCCTCCATGAGCACGCTGTAGGCGCCGCCGAGGGTCGCCGCGTGCAGCACCTCGTGGGCATCGAGCCAGTAGGCGTTGTCGGGCGAGGAGATGTTGTGCATCAGGCCCGCGCACTGCATCACGCTGAACATGCGCGGCGTGTCGCTGGTGGATATCCCGTCCGAGCCCAGAGCGAGGTTGACGCCGGCGTCCAGCAGGCGGCGCACGGGGCAGATTCCCGATCCGAGCTTGAGGTTGGAAAGCGCGTTGTGCACCACCGAGCAGCGCGCCTCGCCCATCAGCGCGATGTCGTCGTCGGTGAGCCAGATGCCGTGCGCGATGGTGGTGTTGCGGGTGAGCAACCCGAGATCGTGCATGTAGCGGATCAGCGTCTTGCCGTAGAGCTCGCGGCCGGTGACGGCCTGCACCTTCGATTCGAGGATGTGGGTGTGGAATGGCAGTCCGTTCGCGCGGGCAAATTCGTCGGCCGCGCGCATCAGGGGCTCGGTGCAGCGCTGCGGGCCGGAGGGTGCGGGCATGAAGCGGAGCCTGCCGGCGCGGTTGTGATAGAGGGAGAGCGCCTCCTCGCAGAAGGCGGTGAACTCTTCCGCCGTGGGCGGCACCATCTCGTCGATCTCGCTCTTGAGATCCCCCGGCAGGTGGTCGTTGAGATAGACGATCGTATCGGGCAGCTTGCGGTCGATCACGTGGCCGGAGATCGAGGCGCGCAGGCCCACATCCTCGTAAGCCTGGAACACGGCGCCGATGGTCTCCATGGATTGGAGCGGGAACTCCAGGATGTCGTCGGAGAAGAACGTGACGCCCGTCTTGATCGCATCCATGGCGCAGAGGGCCGAGCGCAGATAGATCATGCGCGGCGTCAGCTCGGGGGCGCCGAGTATGCCGTAGGCGAGCGTCATCCACAGCTCCAGCGGCATGTTGTCGTAGCGCCCCTTGGCGAAGGCCTCGGGCGTGTGGATGTGGCCGTTGACGAGGCCGGGGATCACCAGCTTGCCCTCGCCGGAAATGACGCGGTCCGCCTCGACGCCGGGCGCGGTTTCGCCGACGGCGGCGATGCGCTCTCCCTCGATCAGGATATTGCCCTGGAACGGCTCGCTCCCATGCGTTGGGTCCATCGAGACGATGGTGGCTCCCTCAATCAGAATCGACATTCTTCGGCCCCTTCTCCGTCCTCTGGCAATCCTAGCAGAACTGGCCTATCTCCCCATGCTGACGGCGGCATCGCCGACTCGCGCGCAAGAGGAGACGACCAGTGCTGCAACTCGGGCTCGTGCTCGGCTATTCGGGCCGGGGCTTTGCCATCGACATCGACCTGATCCAGGAGGCCGAGGCGCTCGGCTACGGATCGATCTGGACTTCCGAGGCCTACGGTTCGGATGCGGTGACACCGGCCGCCTGGATCCTGGCCCAGACCGAGCGGATGACGGTCGGTACCGCGCTCATGCAGATGCCTGCGCGCACACCGGCCTGCGCCGCAATGACCGCGACGACCCTTCAGTCGCTCTCCGACGGCCGGTTCGTCCTCGGCGTCGGCCCCTCGGGACCGCAGGTCATCGAAGGCTGGCACGGAGTCCCTTACGGCAAGCCCCACGAGCGGCTGCGCGAATACGTCTCGATCGTCCGCAAGATCGTCGCGCGCGAGGAGCCGGTGGTCCACGAGGGCATGCACTATTCGCTCCCCTACCGCGGCCCGGACGCGACGGGGCTCGGCAAGCCGCTGAAGAGCATCATCCATGCCAGCCACCCGCTGCCGATCTATACCGGCTCGGTCTCGCCTGCGGGCATCAGGCTGGCCGGCGAGATCACGGACGGCCTGTTCCCGCTCTTCATGATGCCGGAGCGCGCCCACGTCTACCGCGATCCGCTGGTCGAAGGCTTTCGCAAGGGCGGCCACGGCGACACGCGCGAGGGCTTTGCCATCGCCCCCTTCGTCGATGTGAAGATCGATGACGATCACGCGCGCGCGCTGCTCCAGGTGAAGCAGTCGCTCGCGCTCTACGTTGGCGGCATGGGCGCGCGCGGCCGCAACTTCTACAACGACTACGCGAAGCGGCTCGGCTTCGGCGAAGCCGCCGAGATCATCCAGGACCGCTTCCTGTCGGGCGACAAGCAGGGCGCGGTCGAGGCCGTGCCCGACGAGTTCGCCGACGGCATCGCCCTGGTCGGGCCGAAGGCGCATATCAGGGAGCGGTTGGCGGCATGGAAGACTGCGGCGGCAGAAGGCTCGGTGACGGCGCTCCTGCTCGCGGGTGCCGGACGGGAGGAAATCCGCTTCCTCGCCGAGGAGCTGCTCTGACGCGCCGGGAGCCGGTGCGGGACGGGCACCGTGCGGCGCTGGCTGCTGGGACCGGCGCTCGCGCTCTGCGCCGTCTGGCTCGCCACCTGCGAGACCGCCCCGCCGCCTCCGGCAGTCGATGACGGCCCACGCACGCGCCTCATCCATGTCGCGAGCAATGGCTGGCACACCGCGATTGTCGTGCCGGCGGCTGCGGTCGCGGCCATCGGCGCCCTGCCTGAAGCGGCGGACTTTCCGGATGCCAGGTACCTCGAATTCGGTTGGGGTGACCGCACCTACTATCCGGCGAAGGAGAAGACGCTTGGCATGACCCTTGCGGCGGCGCTTGCGCCCACCCCCGCGGTCATGCACATGGCCGGCAGGCTTGCCGCCCCGTCGGACGAATCGCGCCGCCTGGAGGTCGTGCCGGTGGCCCTGACCGAAGCGGGGTTCCGGAACCTGGTCGGGGCGATCGCGGCGACGTTCGAGCGCCCGTCAGGTGGCCGCGCCGAATCCGTGTCGCGCGGCCTCTATCCAGGCAGCCGCTTCTATCATGCGCACGGAACGTTTCACCTGTTCAACACGTGCAACACGTGGACGGCGCGCATGCTGCGCGCCGGCGGCGTCGCCCTCTCTTCCTCTGGTATCGTGATGGCGGACGGGTTGATGGCCCGCCTGCGGGCGGCGTTAGCCGTCGAGTGAGCTCAGCGCTCCGTCCCGGGAATCGTGAATCGGGATGATCTTGTCGAAGCCGCTGATCTCGAACACTTCCTTGACCGGGCCCGAGAGGGAGCAAAGCGCGAACTTGGCGTCTCGCTTCCAAAGGGTTTTCGCGGTCATGAGCACGGCGCGGAGACCCGCAGAGCTTATGTACGAGAGATTCTCGAAGTCCATGATCACGGCGCGGTCGCCGTCCTCGATCTTGGTGCGGATCGCTTCTTCGAAATCTCGGGCATTGGTGCTGTCGATACGACCGTTAACCTTTGCGGTCACGGCGTTATCGTCGCGTTCGATCGTCAACTCCATTGCCATCGTCTCCTGTCGCCGTGGCGCGCCCGATCATACAGCGTGTTCGAGGAACGACACACCCCAATTATCCTGCCTCCGCGGCGCTGCGGCGATACACCGCGACGGCGCAGACTCAGTCGTCCACTTCTGGCATCAGCACGAACTCGGGGTAGGACTCGATTCCGAGTTCCGCCGCATCCTGGCCAAGCTCCTCGTGCACGGGCGGGATCCGCGCGCCCACGGTCTTGTCGATGATGAACCACGCCAGGATCGAGGTGCCGAACACGAAGGCCCCGATGGCGAGGATGCCGATGATCTGCACGCCGGGGTCGCCTCCGGCCGCGATGCAGACGGCCAGGGTTCCCCACACACCTGCGAAGAGGTGTGCCGGGACCGCGCCGACCACATCGTCCACCTTGACGATTTCGAGCAGCTTGACGCCGAGGACGACGATGGCGCCGCCGATCGCGCCGATGATGACGGCGAAGTAGTGATCGACGATGTCGGGCCCCGCGGTGATCGCCACGAGGCCGGCAATGGCGCCGTTCAGGCTGGTGATCAGGTCGACGCGGCCCATGATCGGCCGCGACAGCGTGATGGCCGCCAGCACGCCGGCGGCAGCGGCCAGGTTCGTGTTGGCCAGAATGTTGCTCAACGCCACGGCGTCGATCGCGCCGCTCAGCGCAAGCTGCGAGCCGCCGTTGAACCCGAACCAGCCGAGCCAGAGGATGAACACGCCGAGCGTCACGGCCGGCACGTTGGAGGGCGCCGTAGCCCTGACGCTGCCGTCGGCACGGAACTTGCCCTTCCGCGCGCCGACGATGATCGCGCCGGCCAGTGCCGCCCAGCCGCCGGTCGAATGCACGATCGTGGACCCGGCGAAATCCTGGAAGCCCATGTCGCTGAGCCAACCGCCGCCCCACGTCCAGGAGCCGATCACGGGATAGATGAAGGCGGTCAGCAGCGTGATGTAGATGAAGAACGACCAGAGCTTCACCCGTTCAGCCAGCGTGCCGGAGACGATCGAGGCGGTCGTCGCCACGAACACCATCTGGAAGAACCAGTCGGACATCGTGGAATAGCCGCCTTCGATAACGGCCTCGGCGGCAGCTTCGTCGCCGCCGAGCAAGGCGATCTCGTCGGCGGTCGTCGAGTAGGGGAGCGCAAACGAGCCCACCCAGCTCCCGACATCGACGTACATGAGGTTGTAGCCGACCAGGTAGTAGGTGAGGCCGGCAATGGAATAGAGGCCTATATTCTTGAGGCAAATCACCGAGGCGTTCTTGGTGCGCACGGAACCGGCTTCCAGCATGGTGAAGCCGGCGCACATCCACATCACCAGCGCGCCCCAGATGAGGAACGAGAAGCTGTTGAGGATGAACTGCGTCTCTGCGCTGACAGCCGCGTACGCCTGCGGCACGAAGAACACCAGGGAGACAGCAATCATGAGGACCAAGGCTGCGGTCCGCCAGCGAAATTTCGCTGCAAAGCCGAAGGGCGCAAGTCCTATGCGCGTGAAGCCTGGCAACATTCCATGCGCAGTTCCGGAGTCTCGCCGCATCGTCTGCTCCCTGTCCTCGGTTCACATTTTTGTGAACCTTGACCATCTTCGGATGCAGTGTCAATCCGACCGATCTGGTATGGGGTAAACATACTCTTAGCGTCGATTGCACCCAGCGCTCGAGCCGATTACACCCATCGCACGAATCGCGTGCGACGTTCGCCGGCTTGGCGCTGTCCACCTCCGACAATCCCCCCGAGGCCTGGGAAATTCCTACTCAGCCAAGGCTCGGAGAACGGAGGGCAAGGTCTCTGCAAGGTCCTCGGCGATCAGTCCGGGGCCGAAGGCCGCGGCTGCGGCACCGTGCAGCCAGACACCGGCCGCGGCCGCCTCGAACGCTGGCATTCCCTGCGCCAACAGGCCGAGGATCAAGCCGGCGAGAACGTCGCCCGAGCCCGCCGTCGCAAGCGTTGGCGGCGCATTGGCGTTGATCGCCGCGCGGCCGTCGGGGGCGGCGATCACGCTGTCGGCCCCCTTCAGGACCACAACGGCCCCGCATTCCTCGGCCGCGGCGCGGGCGCGGGCGAGCCTGTCCCCTTCGTGGGCGAAAAGACGCCGGTACTCTCCCTCGTGGGGGGTCAATACCGAATCGGGCGTGAGGGCATCGAACAGCGTTGCCGGTTCGTCGCGGAAGGCCGTGAGTACGTCGGCGTCGAGGACGCAGCGTTTACCGGCGCCGAGGGCCCGGAGCGCCTGTGTGCTAGTCGCCGGGCTCACGCCGCAGCCGGGGCCGATCAGCAGCGCGTTGCGGCGTTCGTCGGCGAGCGCCGTCTCCAGATCGGCCGTGGACGCGACCATCACGGCGGTGAGCTGGGACGCATAGACCGGCAGCGCGGCTTCGGGCGCGTGGACGGTAACCAGTCCGGCGCCGGCCCGAAGCGCCGCGCGGGCCGCGAGCCGCGCCGCGCCGGAATGCGCGCCGTCGCCGCCGACCACGAGCGCGTGGCCGCGGCTGTACTTGTGATCGGCGGAGGCTGGGCCTTGCAGCAGTGCTTGCCAGAGTGCGGGCGCGTTCTCGTGCACCCTGAGCGCCAGCGCGTCAATGGCCACCGCCGGGATGCCGATGTCGGCAACCACCACCTCGCCGGCATGCTCGCGCCCCGGCAGCAGCAGATGCCCGTACTTGCGCCGGCAGAAGGTCACGGTCACCGCCGCTCTGAAGGCGCCGCCGGGGACATCGCCGGTGTCGCCGTGGATGCCGCTCGGGATATCGACCGCGACGCAGGGCAGATCGCGTTCGGCACTGGCTTCGGCGAGCGCCAATGCGACGCCCTCCAGCGGCCGGGCGAGGCCGGCGCCGAACAGTGCGTCCACGACCAGCGGTTCGCCTTCGAGCAGAGACAACGAGAGCGGCTCGACCGGATGCTCCCACCGATCCGCCATGGCGACGGCATCGTCCTTGAGCCGCGCGCGGTCGCCCAGGAGCCCGAGACGAACCGGCCAGCCAGCGTCGGCCAGCAGCCGGGCGGCGACGAAGCCATCGCCCCCGTTGTTGCCGGGGCCGCAAAGCACGGAGACGGGCCGCGGCCCCCAGCGCCGCACAATGGCGTCCGCCACTGCACGGCCGGCGTTCTCCATCAGCGTCAGTCCGGGAACGCCGGCCCTCGCCGCCGCCGCATCGGCCGCGTACATCTCGGCCACCGAAAGTAGGGCGAGAGCGCCGCCGTCGCTCATTCGCCCTCGGTGTGGAACAGATCGACCCGCATCGGCTGCGCGAAGGCGTAGTCGCCAGCGTCGGTGCGCCCGGTCTCGAACAGACGCTTTACGGTCTCGCTCCGCACCGCATCGGCACCGTAGCTGTTGTAGGTGAGGCCGGAGAAGAGATCGACGAAAGCCTCGTGGCTCTCGAAGCGTCGCTCGACTTCGTAGTGGACCTCCTGCCAGCGGGCGAAGAGTGGCGCCGAGTCCTCCAGCGCCTCGCGCGCCTCCCGGCGGACCTCGGTCTCGTCGTGGAAGGGCTTCATGACGACCGAAAACGAGCCCTCCATCACCGGCTCCAGCACGTAGAGGAAGCCGCGTGCGCGGAGCACTCGCCGCGCTTCGGCCAGTGCCGGCCGCATGGCGGCCTCCGGCACGTGGTGAAGGGAGCGTCCGAAGATCACGCCGTCCGCTTCACCGTCGTCCACTGGCAACGCCTCTGCGTACCCTTCGGCGAAGCTCACGCCGTCGGTCTCAGACGCCTCGCGATTGCGCTGGGCCTGGACCGGATCGGGCTCGACGCCGAGCACCGCGGCACCGCGCTCGGCAAGCGAGCGGGCAAGGGCGCCGGCGCCGCAGCCCACGTCGATGACCTGCAGACCGCGCACCTGCACCAGCCGGTCCAGCACCGCGAGATCGGTGCTCCTGCCCCAATGTTCGGCGATTCCCGGCATGCGGAGAGAATAGCTCTGGCCCCGCCCGCGGGCCAGCATCCACCGCAGCAGTAAATCAACGGGCTGCGCTGCCATATCGAATCCGATATGACTCTGCGTGAGTGCTTGCGCCCAACCGATGACGGGCGCCCCGCAGAACGGCCCGAGTCGCCTCATGGTTGCCCATATCGAGACCGTCGCCTTTCAGGGTATCGAGGCATTGCCCGTCGATGTGCAGGTGCATATCGGCGGCGGCCTGCCAGCGTTCATGGTCGTGGGCCTGCCCGACAAGGCGGTGGCGGAAAGCCGCGAGCGGGTGCGCGGCGCGCTCGCCGGCCTCGGGCTGGCCCTGCCGGCACGCCGGATCACGGTTAACCTGGCGCCGGCAGACATGCAGAAGGAAGGCAGTCACTTCGACCTCCCCATCGCGCTCGGACTGCTGGTGGCGATGGAGGTGCTGGCGGCGGAGGATCTGGCGACCTATGTCGCGCTGGGCGAACTCGGTCTGGACGGCGCACTGATACCGGTGGCGGGCGTGCTCCCGGCCGCCATCGGCGCCAACGCGCGCGAGTGCGGCCTGATCTGCCCGGCGGCGAACGGCGCAGAGGCTGCCTGGGCCGGCGGCGGCGAGGTCGTGGCACCCACCGACCTGCTGGCGCTCATCAATCATTTCAAGGGCACGCAGTTGCAGGCGCCGCCGGGGACGGCAACGCTGGCGCCGCCCCCGCGTTACCTCGACCTCCGCGACATCAAGGGGCAGGAGACAGCCAAGCGCGCTCTCGAGCTCGCCGCCGCAGGCGGCCACAACCTGCTCATGATCGGCCCGCCCGGCACGGGCAAGTCGATGATAGCATCGCGCCTCCCCGGCATCCTGCCCCCGCTGGCGCCGGAGGAGGCGTTGAGCGTCAGCATGATCGCCTCGGTCGCGGGGCTCCTCGGGGACAATGGGCTCACCCGCAGCCGGCCCTTCCGCGACCCGCACCATTCGGCCTCGATGGCGG
>JAPPHR010000037.1 GCA_028820995.1 Rhodospirillales bacterium | reverse complement strand
TCACCATGCAGGTGCCGGCGGACGGCATGAGCCGGCCGCCGACCTCGGCGATCTCATCCTCGTCGACGCGGCCGCCCCGGTGCGCCCCCCAGTAGCGCCGGCAGTCGGTGCAGGCGCCGAGCCGCTCGCCCTTGTGGCTGCCGGTCAGCATCGGCCCCGTCACCAGCTGGATCGCGGGCACGCCGGCGCTCGCCGCCGCCATGAGCTGCGCCGGCACGGTCTTGTCGCAGCCCCCGATCAGCACCACCGCGTCGATGGGATGGGCGCGGATCATCTCCTCCGTGTCCATCGCCATGAGGTTGCGGAAGAGCATGGTCGTCGGGTGCATGAAGGGCTCGCCGAGCGAGATCGTGGGGAAGGTCAGCGGCAGCCCGCCCGCGGCCGTCACCCCGCGCTCCACCGCCTCGATCAGGGCCGGCACCGTGCCGTGGCAGCTCACGAGGCCGCTACCTGTGTTCGCGATACCGATGACCGGGCGGTCCAGCTCCGCCTCGGTGTAGCCCATCGACTTGGCGAAGGCCTTGCGCAGGAAGAGCGAGAAGCCGGGGTCGCCGTAGTCGGTGAGCTTGCGCCGGAGCCCGGCGGGCCTGTCGCTCATGCTGGTCTCCGCAGGTGGGTGGGTACGGCGCCCGCCGTCACTCGGGCACGAGCCCGCAGCTCACGCCGCCGTCGATGGTGAGCGCGATGCCGGTGACCCAGCGCGCCTCGTCCGAGGCGAGGTAGACGAAGCCGCCTGCGATGTCCGCCGGATCGCCCACGCCGAGCGGATGCAGCCGCGCGAGCCGCTCCTTGAACCCTTGCGGATCGTCCAATTGGGAGAGGTGATAATCGACCATCGGGGTCTGCACCCAGCCGGGGCAGACGCAGTTGACCCTGATCTGGTCCTTGGCGCCGTCCAGGGCCAGGCACTTGGTCAGCATGACGACTGCGCCCTTGGAGGTCGCATAGGCCACCTGCCCGGGCGTGCCGATGAGGCCCGCGACGGAGGCGGTGTTGAGGATCGCGCCGCCGCCCTGTTCGCGCATGTGGCCCCAGACCGCCTTGGCGCCGCGGTAGATGCTGGTGACGTTGACATCCATCTGGCGGTCCCAGTCAGCCCGCTCGACCTCTTCCACGCTACCGATCACCGCCTGGCCCGCGTTGTTGACGAGGATATCGACGTGGCCCAGGGCCTCGATGGCGGCTGCGACCATCCCCGCCACGTCGTCGTCCTGCATGACGTCGGCCTCGATAGCGACGGCGTTGCCGCCGGCCGCCTCGATGGCGCGCACGGTGGCGACGTTGTCGTCGGCGCTGAGGCCGGCGCAGGCCACCGCCGCGCCCTCCGTGGCGAAGCGCAGCGCCGTGGCCCGGCCTATGCCTGAGCCTGCGCCGGTAACGACGGCCGTCTTGCCGGCGAGCCTCATGTGTCTCTGCCCGTTCTCATGGCCGGGGCAGGATAGCCCGGCGCTCCGGGGCCTGCGAGGGTTGACTCCGGTCCCCGCCAGCCGATAGGCCGGGCCACGAATGGAAGGGGTATGATGAGGCTCGAAGGGAAGACGGCCATCGTCACCGGCGGCGGGCGGGGCATCGGCCGCGAGATCAGCCGCCGCTTCGCCGCGGAGGGCGCGCACGTGCTGCTCGCCGATATCGACGGCGAGAGGGCAGAGGCCGCGGCGCAGGAGATCGGCGGGGCAGGCGGGCAGGCGACGCCCTGCACCGCCGACCTCGGCCGGCCCGACGGCGCGCAGCACGTGTTCGAGCATGCCAAGGCGTGCTTCGGCGGGCGCCTCGACATCCTCATCAACAATGCCGGCATCGCCCATCACGGCGCTTTCCTGGAGCTTTCGTTCGAGGACTGGGAGCGCGTGCTGCGCAACAACCTGACCAGCGCCTTCCTCTGCGCGCAGGGGGCGGCGCGGATCATGGCGGCGAACGGCGGCGGGCGGATCGTGAACATCGGCTCGATTTCGGGCCAGCGCGGCAGCTACGGGCGCACCGCCTACGGCGTCACCAAGGCGGGCATCCACCAGATGACGCGGATCATGGCGGTCGAGCTCGGCCCGCGCGGCATCGCCGTCAACGCCATCGCGCCCGGCCCCATCGACACCGGCATCACCAGCATGGGCCCGGACCAGGAACGCCGTTACCTGGAGCGGATCCCGCTGGAGCGCTTCGGCCACGCCCGCGACGTTGCGGGCGCCGCGCTCTTCCTCAGCAGCGACGAGGCGGCCTACCTCACCGGCAGCGTCGTCAACGTCGACGGTGGTTTCGACGCCGCCGGCCTCATCTTCAGCTACACGGAACTCACCACGGTGAAGAGCGATGTCCGCGACCCCTCCAAGAGCGACTGAGCCCATGCGTATCAAGGGATGCGAGGCCTTCGTCACCGGCGCCGCCGGCGGCATCGGCACCTGCCTGGTGGCGGCGCTGGCGGAACGCGGCGCACGCCGCATCCATGCCGCCGACCTGCCGTCGGCGCTTGCGAAGGCGGCGTTTCCGGAAGGCGCGGGCGTGGAGCCGCTCGCCCTCGACGTGACCGATGAAGCGGCGGTGCAGAGCGCCGCGGAGCAATGCGGTGGCGTCACGCTGGTGGTCAACAACGCCGCCATCGTCGCCTGGGAGGGGGTGATGAGCGCGGCCACGCTCGCCACCGCGCGCACCGTGTTCGAGATCAACTACTGGGGCTACCTGCACGTGGCCCGCGCCTTCGCCCCGGTGCTGGCGCGGAACGGCGGCGGCGCGATGGCGAACGTGCTCTCCGAGGTGGCGCGGGTGAACGCGCCTTTCTGCGGCTCCTACTCCGCGAGCAAGGCCGCGGTGTGGTCCGCGACCCAGTGCATGCGGGCCGAGCTCGCCGCCCAGGGCACCCACGTGCTCGCCGTCTTCCCCAGCACGACCGATACCCCGATGGTCGCGGGCTTTAAGGGCGAGAAGCAGCGGCCCGAAGCGGTCGCAGACGGCATTTGCGACGCGCTGGAGGAAGGCGTGAAGGACGTTTGCATCGGAGACCACTCGATCCAGACCGAGGCGCTGATGCGGAGCGACCCCAAGGCCGCCGAGCAGGAGTTCGCCGCCCTCCTGCCCGGCGCCGACGCTATTCCCGACTAGACTTTGCGTTGCGGTGACGGCCGCAGGCATGTTATTCAAATTTATGCCCTAAATTTGAATAACGCTGCGCGTCATTGAGCAAAATTGAATAAGGCAGCGGCAGCCCACCCGCCGGCGGGCGGCGACTTGGCGAGCATTCCGGAATTGCTGGCGCAACGGGCGGCACACTATTAAGTTTTAGCCGAAAACTATTAATAATACGGCGCGTCATTGAGCAAAATTGAATAGGGTGGGGGCGCCATGCAGCGTGGGGAGATCGGTAGGTACGAAATCACGAGTGCCGGCGGCGAGCAAGTTCGCGCCTTCGTGCCACTGCCGCTGCCGCCAAACCCTCCTCTAGCACTAGATGGCTCCCTGCAACGCGCACTGGAGGCCGCGACCCTCGCCCTCGGACGGCTCGACGCTATCTCGACGCTGCTGCCCGACGACGCCATCTTCCTATACACATACGTGCGCAAGGAGGCCGTGCTCTCCTCCCAGATCGAGGGGACGCAATCCACGCTGTCGGACCTCTTGCTGTTCGAGCTGGAGGAGGCGCCCGGCGTTCCAGTCGAGGACGTCGTCGAGGTTTCGAACTACGTAGCGGCTCTCAATCACGGCCTCAGTCGGTTGGAGGAGGACTTTCCGCTATGCAATCGGCTGATCCAGGAGATCCACGGTGAGCTGTTGTCACGCGGGCGGGGAAGCGACAAGGCGCCGGGCGAATTTCGCCGCTCCCAGAACTGGATCGGCGGCACGCGGCCCGGTGACGCAGAGTTCGTTCCACCGCCCCACACCGCCGTGCCGGATTGCATGACGGCGCTTGAACGCTTCTACCATGCGGATGACGAAATGCCCGTCCTCGTCCGCGCAGGGCTGGCGCATGTCCAGTTCGAGACCATCCATCCCTTCCTGGACGGCAACGGGCGTGTGGGACGACTGCTGATCACTCTGCTGCTTTGCAATGCAGGTGTGCTGCGCCAGCCTCTCCTCTACCTGAGCCTTTATTTCAAGCAACGCCGCAGCGAGTACTACAACCTGTTGAATTGTGTGCGCCGCACCGGCGACTGGGAGCAATGGCTGGCCTTCTTCCTCGAAGGCGTGCGGGTCACGGCCGAGGGTGCGGTCGCCACATCCCGCCGCTTGGCGGACGTGTTCGCGTCGGATCGGGCCGCTATCGAACAGCATGTCGGCCGCCGCGCGGGCTCGGCGATACGCGTGCACGAAGCGTTGAAGGCGCGGCCAGTCGTGTCGCTACCCCAGGTTTGTGCCCAAGCGAGCCTATCGTTCCCGGCTGCATCAGCCGCGATGCAGTCGCTCGTAGAACGCGGCATCGCACGCGAGCTGACCGGCAGGGCCCGCAACAGGAAGTTCGCCTACGACCGCTACCTCTCCATCCTCCAAGAGGGAACCGAGGTGCCCTGATACCGCGATGGCCGGAAACACCCCCTACAGCGCCAGCGCGGCGCGGTGGCCGTCGTGGATGGCGGAGGCGGCATCGCGCGGCAGCAGGCAGTCGCCGATGAGCGTGACCGGGACCCCGGCCTCTGCCAGTTCCTCCGCAAGCTCTCCGCGCGCGGTGCGGGGGGTGGCGTAGGTCAGCAGCGCCACATCCTCGATCGTCGTCTCGGCGCCGGTGATGACGTGGCGGCAGGTGACGCGGCCGCCTTCGCGCGCGACCGGCTCGGTGAGGCGCCGCACGTCGATGCCGAGCTGCGCGAGCCTGCGCTCCACGCCCATGCGCGACATCAGGTTGACGAAGCGGGCGTTCTCCGCCGCCGGAGTCAGCAGGACGACGCGGGCGAAGCGCTGCGCCAATAGTTCCACCGCACCGTAGACGGTGGGCGTCTGGTCCATGTCGAGAAGTACCGCCGTGCCCGGCGACGGCGGGGCATCGCTCTCAGCGAGCGCTGCGACGGCGCTGCGCAGATCGACCGCGTCTGTGCCCGCGGCCAGAGCCGGCGGCCAGCGCATTCCAGAGCCCGTGGCGAGGATCACCGCGTCGGGCGCGCACGCCATCACCGTCGCTGCGGTAGCGGTTTCGCCGAAGCGGAATTCGGCGTCCGCCTCCGCCGCCTTTCGGCGCTGGAATTCGGCGGTCTTCAGCACCTCCGCCCGGCCCGGCAACAGTGCTTCGATGCGGGTCACGCCGCCCGGTTCGGCGCTCGCAGAGAACAGGGTGACCGCATGGCCGCGCGCCGCCGCGACCCACGCGGCCTCCAGTCCCGCGAGGCCGGCGCCGACCACCACCACGCGCTTCTGCTCATCGGCCGGCGGCGGCTGCCAGCCGGGCTCGTCCGCGCTCGCCAGCACGGGATTCTGGAAGCAGCGGATGGGTTTGCCCGCGTGAATCTCGCCCCAGCAATAGTTGCAGAAGGTGCAGGCGCGGATGTCGCCGGCGCGGCCGGCCTCCGTCTTGCGCGGCCAATCGGCGTCCGATATCAACAGCCGGCTGACGCCGACCATGTCACAGGCGCCCTCGGCAAGCGCCGCCTCCGCGGCCTCAGCCGATTCGATGCGGCCGAGGCCGATCACCGGGAGCCCGCCGCCGGCCGCTCGGAGCCGCGTGTGAAGCGGCAGGAAGGGCCGGGGCGGGTAATGCATGTCAGGTAGATGGGTATCGAACGCAGGACCGAACGCGCCCTGGCTGAAGGACAGATAGTCGAGCACGCCTTCGGCAGCGGCGGCGCGGGCGATGCGCTCCGCCTCGTCGGGGTCGATGCCGCCCGGCACCCGCTCGTCGGCCGGCAGCTTGATGCCGACGATGAAGTCGTCGCCGCAGGCGGCACGGACCGCCGCCATCGCCTCGCGCATGAAGCGGGTGCGGCCCTCCAGGCTGCCGCCGTAGCCGTCCGTCCGGTCGTTGCAGGCAGGCGAGAGGAACTGCGCGATCAGGTAGCCGTGGGCACCGTGCAGCTCGACCCCGCTGAAGCCCGCGCGCTTCAGCCGCTCCGCACTCTCCGCATAGCCCGCGACGATGCCTGGAATCTCGTCCGCGGCGAGCGGCCGCGCGCTGTTCCAGTAGAGAACCTCCGGTTGCGAGGACGCGCTGCGCGGTACGGAATCGAGACCCCAGAGCTGCTGGCGGCCGATGTGGCCGAGCTGGCCGATCAGCCGGCAACCGTGACGCTCGACCGCCTCGGCCCAGCGCGTGAGCCCGCCCAGGTTGGCCTCGTCGTGGATGCTCACCAGGATCGGCGCGCCGCTGCTGGTCGGATGCACGTTCATGAGCTCGGTCACGATCATCGCGGTCCCGCCGCGCGCCCGGGCCGAATGGTAGGCGATGAGGCGGTCGGTCACGGCGCGGTCACGGCCAAGGCCGGTGACGGTGGCGGCATGGACGATGCGGTTGCGCAATTCGCGGCCGCCCACTGTGATGGGACTGAACAGGGTCTCGAAGGCCATGGCGGGGTCCGTCTTCAAGGGTGTGGGCGGCGCAGTCTAAGGCACACCCCTCCACGATGCAGGGGGAAGCATGGCGGACGAGCATGATTTCGTCGTAGTCGGCGGCGGCACCGCCGGCTGCGTGCTGGCCAACCGGCTCTCAGCCGAGCCTGAGACCAGCGTGGCGCTGCTGGAGGCCGGCGGCGAGGCGCGCCATCCCTTCATCCACATTCCGCTGATGGCAGGGCTCGTCTACTTCATGCGCTCGGTCAACTGGGGCTACGAGACCGAGCCGGAACCCCATCTCGACGGGCGCCGCATCCCCTGGCCGCGTGGCAGAGTGCTGGGCGGCACGTCCGCGATCAACGGCATGATGTACATGCGTGGCAACCGCCGGGACTACGACGGCTGGCGCCAGCTCGGCCTCGACGGTTGGGACTACGAGAGCGTGCTGCCCTACTTCAAGCGGGCCGAAGGCCACGGCTCGCGCCGCGACGCCTATCACGGCAGCGACGGCCCGCTCCGCGTCAACCGTGCCCAGTCGAAGAACACGCTCTACGACGTCTTTCTCGAGGCCTGCGCGGCGCTGGGCCTGCCGCGCAACGACGATTTCAACGGCGCGGTGCAGGAAGGCGTCGGCCGGCAGGATTTCTGCGTGGACCGGGGGCGCCGTGTGAACACCGGCCACGCCTTCATCCTGCCGGTGCGGGAGCGGGCCAATCTGCGCGTCGTGCTGCGCGCCCAGGTGGAGCGGCTGCTCTTCGAGGGCAGGCGCTGCGTCGGCGTGGCCTACCGCCGGGGCGGGCAAAGGCACGAGATTCGCGCGCGGCGCGAGGTGATCCTCTCGGCCGGCACGATCAACTCGCCCCAGCTGCTGCAGCTTTCCGGCGTCGGGGCACCGGAGCATCTCGGCCAGCTCGGCATCCCGGTGGTTCTGGAAAGCCCGGACGTCGGGCGCAACCTGCAGGACCACGCGGGCGTCTACGTTCAAATGGCTTGCACGCAGCCGGTGGCGCTCTACGGCCTGTTGCGGCCCGACCGCGCGGCGCTCGCCTGCCTGCGCGCCTACCTCTTCGGCTCAGGCCCCGGCACCTCGATCGCGCTGGAGGCGGGCGGCTTCGGGCGCAGCCGCGAGGGCCTCGATGCGCCCGATCTCCAGATCACCTTCATCCCGGGCCTTACCCTCGACGTCACGCGCAAGAAGCAGGGCCGGCACGGCTTCCTCACACACTGCTACCAGCTCCGGCCCGAGAGCCGCGGCGAAATCCGCATCGTGGCGGCCGACGCGCGCCGGCCGCCGGCGATCCACGCCAATACGCTCAGCGCCGAGACCGACCGCCGGGTGATGCGTGATGCCGTCCGCTTCGCGCGGCGGATCATGGCCCAGGCGCCGTTCGACCCCTTCCGCGGCCACGAGATTGCGCCCGGTGAGGACGCCCAGAGCGACGACGAGATCGACGCCTGGATCAGGAGCAATCTCACCACCGTATGGCATCCGGTCGGCACCTGCCGCATGGGCCAGGACGAGACCGCCGTGGTCGATGAGCAGTTGCGGCTGCGCGGCGCGGAGGGGTTGCGAGTGGTCGACGCCTCCGTCATGCCGCTGATCACCAGCAGCAACACCGCGGCCCCCACCATCATGATCGCGGAGAAGGCGGCCGACATGATCCTGGGCAAGCCGCCGCTCCCCGCCGAGGCTCCTGCGAGCGCCTGAGAGCCCGGCGCGCATGGCCGCCCCTCGATCCGAGTCCGCCGCGCCGCTTGTCGGCGTCCTCTACATGTGCGTGGCCGCGGGCTTCGGGCTGCCGGGGCTCAACGCCCTCGCGAAGACGCTCGTCGCCGACTACCACATGGCGCAGATCATCTGGTTCCGCTGCGTCGTGCACCTGGGCTTCATGGTGGTGCTCTTCATGCCGGCGATGGGGCCGAGGCTTTTCGCGAGCCGCCGCCCGTGGCTGCAGTCGATCCGCTCGCTCACCCAGCTCGTCACCTTCACGCTGATCTGGGTCTCGCTCATCTGGACGCCGATCACCACCGTCACCATGGTGCTCTTCACCGGCCCGCTGATGCTGGTGGCGCTGTCGGTGCCCTTCCTCGGCGAGCGGGTGGGGCCGCGCCGCTGGGCGGCGGTCTTCGTCGGCTTCGCCGGCGTGCTGATCGTGCTCCGCCCCGGCGCCGACGTGGTGCACTGGGGCGCGCTGCTCGTCCTCGGCGGCGCGTTCTTCTATGCCATCTATCAGATTCAGACCCGCAAGCTCGCGGGCTACGACGACCCGCGCACGACGGCGGTCTACACGATCCTGGCCGCCTTCATCGTGGCCACCGTCGCGGTGCCGTTCTTCTGGGAAATGCCCCGGAACACCGTGGACTGGCTGCTGTTTCTGTCGCTCGGCGTGGTGGGCGGGCTCGCCCACTACTTCATCATCAAGGCCTACCAATACGCCGAGGCGTCGCTGGTCGGCCCCTTCGACTACAGCCAGCTGGTGGGGGCGAGCATCTTCGGCTTCCTGATCTTCGGCGAGGTTCCCGACACGTGGACCTGGGTCGGCGCTGCCGTGATCATCACGAGCGGCCTCTACATCGCCCATCGCGAAGCGCGCATAAGGCAAACGGCGGCATGAACGGCAGCCGCTCTGGCACCGCCGTGGACGATCCCATAGAACACGACGATGACCGCGGCGCCCGCACGCCTCGACGAATCGCTCCGAGGCATCGCCTTCATGTGCCTCACCGCCGTCGTCGTCTTTCCGCTGCTCAACGCGCTGGTCAAGTATCTGCTCATCAACGACTACTCGATCGTGCAGATCATGTGGATGCGCTCCGTCGTTCACATGGCGTGGATGCTCGTGCTGTTCCTGCCCTACGGCGGCATCCGCCTCCTGCGCAGCAACCGGCCGGGCCTGCAGCTGGTGCGCTCCACGCTGCAGCTCGTCGCGCTGGTGCTCTACATCATCGCGCTCTCGCATGTGCCGCTCACCGCGTTGACGATGGCCTTCTTCACGGCACCGCTCATGGTGGTGGCGCTGTCGGTGCCGATGCTGGGGGAGCGTGTCGGCCCCCGGCGCTGGGCTGCCGTTGCGGTGGGTTTCGCCGGCGCGGCCGTGATCTTCCGCCCCGGCGGCGAAATCATCCACTGGTCGTTCCCGCTGGTGCTGGGCGCCGCCGCCGCTTACGCCCTCTTCCAGATTCAGACCCGGCAGCTCGCGGCCCAGGACGACTATCGCACGACCGCGATCTACACGATCGTCGTGGCGCTGGTGGGGACCACGATCGCAGGCCCCTTCTTCTGGACGTGGCCGGCATCCTTGGAACACTGGGGCGCTTTCATCGGCCTCGGCCTGTTCGGCGGCTTGGGCCACTATTGCGTCATCAAGGCTTACGAGTACGGCCGCGCCTCGGTGGTGGGTCCCTTCGACTACGGCCAGCTTATCGGCGCGGCGGTCGTGGGATTCCTGTGGTTCGGCGAGGTCGTCGACCTGTGGACGTGGCTGGGCGCGGCGATCATCGTGGCCAGCGGGCTCTACATCGCGCGCCGGGAGGCGGTCCACGGCGGCGGCCGGGGGCCGAAGGCGAGCCTCGGCCCGTGAACCGCGCCGATCACGCCTCAATCAGAACCGTTGATCGAGGTCCAGCTTGTCGACCCAGAGCTTGTAGTTGTGTACAGAGAAGCGCTGGTACTCGACCACGTTGTAGAGGTAGCTGCCGTCCTCGATCCGCGCTGCCGCCTGCTCGTAGCCTTCCTGGGTCACGGGAACGAACTTGATCCGGTCGCCGGGCTGGAACAGCACGATATCGCCGCCGAACACGTCGAAGCGCTTCTCGGTATCCCAGATCAGCACCGGCGTGCGGCCGAGGAGCTGGTAGCCGCCCGGCGTGTTGACCGGGTAGATCGCGCTCGCCGACCCGCCCATGCCGACGGTGCCCTGGGGCGTCCAGGTGCGCGGCGGGTTGTACTTGGGCACCGTGATCATCGCTCGCGGGTCGAGAGGCTGGAGGAAGGGCAGGCCCGGCCAGAAGCCGAGGGAGGCGACCCAGTACTCCGAGCTCGAGTGGACGCGCACGAGCTGGTCGCGGTCGGCGAGGCCGTTGAGACGCGCCACCATGTCCGGGTCGTATTCCTTGGGCGTGATCTTCTCGCTGTAGTCCTCGATGCAGTCCTTGGTCCAGGGGTCGAGGTACATGGTCTCGAACAGGAAGAGCCGGCTGTCGAGCTCGATGTCGTCGGTGGAGCCCAGGCTCGCGATCAGCGCCTTCAGCTCCTTCACGAGGTCGTCGTAGGAGACTTCGCGGGGCTCGTAGTGGACCAGCATCGAGGCGAAGCAGGGCGCGGTCTCGACGATGCCCCTGGTCTTGTCGGCGACGATGCGCGCCGCCAGCCCCTGCGCGATGAAGTTCAGCTCGAGGTTCATCTCGTTGCCGAACTCGATCAGCACGTAGCGGTCGCCGCCGGGCAGGAATTTGGGTTCGTCGTAGATCATGGCGCTGCTTTCCCGGCCGCGCTCAGGCGGCCATCAGGTCTGACCGATGCTCGTCCACGAAGCCGGTGTGCGTGTGGCCGGCGCGGAAGGCATCGTGGGCGACAACCCGGCGCAGGAAGTCGATGTTCGTGACGATCCCCTCTATACGGAATTCGCCGAGGGCCGTCAGCATCTTGTCGATGGCGGCGGCGCGGTCGCTGCCGTGGGCCACGAGCTTGGCGATCATCGGGTCGTAGTAGGGCGTGATCCGGTCGCCCTCGGCCACGCCGGTGTCGAGGCGGATGCCGTCGCCCTCCGGCGGCGGCGCGAAGCGCTCCAGCAGGCCCGGCGAGGGCAGGAAGTTCCTGTCCGGGTTCTCGGCGTAGATGCGGCATTCGATGGCGTGGCCATCTGGCCCGTCTGCCGGCGCGGAGAGACCCGAGAGGTCCTCGCCCCATGCCAGCCGCAGCTGCAGCCCGACCAGGTCGAGCCCGGTGATCATCTCCGTCGCCGGGTGCTCCACCTGGATGCGCGTGTTCATCTCCAGGAAGTAGAACGCGCCGTCCGGCGCCAGGATGAACTCGACCGTGCCGGCGCCGCGGTAGCGCTCCCGCTCCACCAGGGCGAGCGCGGCGTCCGCCATGCGCGCTCTGAGCGCAGAGTCCACCGCAGGCGAGGGCGCTTCCTCGACGATCTTCTGGAAGCGGCGCTGCACCGAGCATTCGCGCTCCATCAGGTGGAAGCCCCCCCCGTCGCCGTGGCCGAAGACCTGAATCTCCACGTGGCGCGGCTGAAGCACCAGCTTCTCCAGGTAGACCGTGCCGTCGCCGAAAGCGCGTTCGGCCATGGTCTGGGTGGCGCCGACCACGTCCGCGAGCTTGGCCGGATCGTCCACCTGCCGCATCCCGATGCCCCCGCCGCCAGCCGACGCCTTCACCAGCAACGGGTAGCCCACCGCCTCGCCCGCCTCGTCGAGGCCGGAGAGATCGTCCGCCGTGAGCCGGGCGCTGCCCGGCACGATGGGGAGGCCCGCGTCATGGGCGATGGTGCGGGCGCGCTCCTTATCGCCCATGGCGGCAATGCTCTCCGCCGTCGGGCCGACCCAGACCAGTCCGGCGTCTTCCACCGCCCGGGCAAAGGCGGGGTTCTCGGCGAGGAAGCCGTAGCCCGGATGGATCGCATCGGCGCCGCTCTCACGGGCCGCCGCGATGATCTTGTCGGCGACGAGGTAGCTCTCCTTCGCGGCCGGCGGCCCGATGGGAAGCGCCTCGTCGGCTTGTGCCACGTGGCGGGCGTCGGCGTCGGCCTCCGAGTAGACAGCGACCGTGGCGATCCCGAGCGACCGCGCGCTTCGCATGATCCGGCAGGCAATCTCGCCCCGGTTTGCGATCAGGAGTTTTTGCATGGGCACCGGGCTCATGAACGCTGTGCAGCGCGGAGCGTCACCCCGCTCACGCGTGCGGGCGAGAGGCTACCCGCGCCCCCCGGCCGCCGCAAGCCGGGCGCCCGCGCAGGCGCTTGGAGCGCGTCCGTCCTTGATGGACGCGCGACAGGCCGCGACTGCGGCCCGCCGCGAATGCGGCGACCTCGCGGAGGCGCCCGCCCCACGGCCGCGCCCCGGGAGCGCCAAAAAAAAAAACGGTTTAGTGGGGGAAAGAAAAAACTTAAGGAGGGCGCGGGCC
>JAPPHR010000101.1 GCA_028820995.1 Rhodospirillales bacterium | reverse complement strand
GGGTGGGCGTGGCAGGTGCGCGCGATGTCCTCCGCCGAGCCGCCGAACTCCATGACCGCGACGGCCTCGGCAATCAGCGTGCCGGCGTCGTGGCCGACGATGTGGACGCCGAGCACGCGGTCGGTCTCCGCATCGGCCAGAACCTTGACGAAGCCGTCGGTCGCGGACATCGCCCGCGCGCGTCCGTTGGCGGCGAAGGGGAAGCGCCCGACCGTGTAGTCGATGTCGGCCTCTTCCAGCGCTTCCTCGGTGAGGCCGACGGAGGCGGCTTCGGGCGCGGTGTAGACGACGCCCGGGATCGTCTCGTGGTTCACGTGTCCGCTCCCGCCCGCGATGATCTCGGCGGCCGCGACGCCTTCCTCCTCGGCCTTGTGGGCGAGCATGGGCCCCGCGACCACGTCGCCGATGGCGTAGACGCCGGGTGCTGCGGTCTCGAAGCGTTCGTTCACCGGGATGCGGCCCTGGCCGTCCGGCTCGATGCCCACGCTGTCGAGGCCGAGGCCTTCGGTGTTGGGTCTGCGGCCGACGGCGACGAGCACCACGTCCACGTCCAGCGTCGCGCTCTCGCCGCCCGCGACCGGCTCCATGGTGAGCCGCACGCCCTCGTTGGTGCGTTCGGCGCCGGTGACCTTGGTGCCGAGCTTGAAGGCGATCTTCTGGCGCCTGAGCAGCCGGTGCATCTGGGTCGCGACCTCGCCGTCCATGCCCGGCAGGATGCGGTCGAGGAACTCGATCACCGTCACCTTGGCGCCGAGCCGGCTCCAGACCGAGCCCATTTCGAGGCCGATGTAGCCTGCGCCGATCACCGCCATGCGCTCCGGCACCTCCGCCAGCGCCAGCGCGCCGGTGGAGGTGAGGATGCACTCCTCGTCCACGTCGACGCCGGCGAGCGGGGAGGAGACGCTGCCGGTCGCGATCACGATGGCGCCGGCCGTGACGGTGCGCGTCTCGGGCCCCTCGATCTCCACCGTGCCCGGGCCGGTGAGCCGCGCGTGGCCCTCCAGGCGGGTCACGTCGTTCTTCTCCAGCAGCCCGGCCACGCCCTTGGTGAGCGCGCCCACGACCTGGTCCTTGTGGGCCATCATCTTGTCGAGATCGAGGGTCACGTCCGAGACCATGACGCCGTGGCGCGCGAGGTGCTTCCTGGCGTGGGCGTATTCCTCCGACGTGTGCAGCAGAGCCTTCGACGGGATGCAGCCCACGTTGAGGCAGGTGCCGCCGAGGGTGGGTGTGCGTTCGACGCAGGCCGTGCGCAACCCGAGCTGGGCTGCGCGGATGGCCGCGACATAGCCGCCGGGGCCGGCACCGATTACCAGGACGTCGAAATCGTGTTCGCTCATGGCGGCTCCGGCTGGCCTTCCGGCACTAGAGATCGAGAAGCATGCGCTGCGGGTCCTCGATGCAGTCCTTGATGCGGACCAGGAAGCTCACCGCCTCGCGGCCGTCGATGAGCCGGTGATCGTAGCTCAGCGCAAGATACATCATGGGGCGGATTTCCACGGCGCCCGCGACGGCGACCGGGCGCTCCTGCACCTTGTGCATGCCGAGGATCGCGGACTGCGGCGGGTTGATGATCGGCGTGGACATGAGCGAGCCGAAGACCCCGCCGTTGGAGATGGTGAAGGTGCCGCCCAGCAGGTCGTCGAGCGCGAGCTTGCCATCGCGGGCCTTCAGCGCGAGGGCGCGGATCGCCTGCTCGACCTCGGCGAAGTTCATCTGCCCGGCATTGCGCAACACCGGCACCACGAGGCCCTGGGGGGCGCTCACCGCGACGCCGATGTCCTGATAGTGCTTGTAGACGATCTCGTCGCCGTCGATCTGCGCGTTGACCGCCGGGGCCTCGACGAGCGCGGCCACACACGCCTTGACGAAGAAGGACATGAGGCCGAGGCGGACGCCGTGCTTCTTCTCGAACGCCTCCCCGTGGCCGTCCCGCAGCGCGTTCACGGCGGTCATGTCCACCTCGTTGAAGGTGGTGAGCATCGCCGCCGTGTCCTGCGCGAGCTTCAGGCGCTCGGCCGCACGGCGGCGCAGGCGGCTCATCGGCACCCGTTCCTCGCGCCGATCTCCAGGCGCTGCCGCTGCCTGTCTCGCTGGCGTAGTCGCTGGCGTGGCGGGAGGCGCAGCCTCGGGCTCTGGAGACGGCACGGGCTCAGGTTCGGGCGCCGGGTCGGAATCGGCAGGCGTCGGCGGAGCGGCCGGCGCGGCGCGGGCCACCACCGCGGCGAGCACATCGCTCTTCAGCAAACGGCCGCCCTTGCCCGTCCCTTCGATTTCGCCTGGGTCGAGGCCGTGCTCGTCGAGCAGGCGGCGGACGGCAGGCGAGGGCGGCGGCACGCGTGCCCGGGAAACGGGCGTTCCGCGGGCCGCGCGAGCGGGCGCTGCCGCGGGCGCTTCAGAAGTCTCGTTCACGCGCGGTTCGGCCGCGGCTGCAGCGGCAGCGCTACCGGTCTCCAGCCTGCCGAGCAGGGCGCCCACTGCGACGTCCGAGCCTTCGGCGGCGGCGACTTCGGCGAGCGTGCCGGCGGCTTCGGCCTTGACCTCGACGGCGACCTTGTCGGTCTCAAGCTCCACCAGCGTCTCGTCCACGGCGACCTGTTCGCCCGGCATCTTGTTCCAGCGCATGACCGTCGCCTCGGTAACGGATTCGCCGAGGGTGGGGACGACGATGTCCATCGTCACGCCCGGGCCTCTCCGTCGAGTGCGGCGTCGATCAGCGCCCGCTGCTCACGCTGGTGCAGGACGAGGAATCCGGTGGCGGGCGAGGCTGCGGCCTGGCGCCCGGCGTAGCGGGCGCGGGGCGGGGCATCGTCGAGATCGCCCAGCACCGCCTCGAACAGCGGCGCCACGAAGGTCCAGGCGCCCATGTTCTCGGGCTCCTCCTGGCACCAGACCACCTCGGCCTCGCGGTACTTCGCAAGCTCCACCATGACGCTCCGGCTGGGGAAGGGCGCGATCTGCTCCAGCCGCATCAGCGCCACGTCCCGGATGCCGCGCTCCTCCCGCGCGGCGAGCAGGTCGTAGTAGACCTTGCCGGAGCAGAAGACGACGCGGCGGACGCGCTCGGGCGCGACCTCCGGGTCCGTCTCCCCGATCACCCGGTGGAAGCGGGTGCCGCTGCTCATCTCGTCGAGGGTGGAGACGCAGCGCTTGTGGCGCAGCAGCGACTTGGGCGACATGACGATCAGCGGCTTGCGGAAGCTGCGGCGGAGCTGGCGGCGCAGCACGTGGAAGTAGGAGGCCGGCGTTGAGCAGTTCACGACCTGCATGTTGCCGTCGGCGTAGAGCTGCAGGTAGCGCTCGAGCCTGGCCGAGCTGTGCTCCGGCCCCTGGCCCTCGAAGCCGTGCGGCAGCAGCATGACGAGGCCCGACATGCGCAGCCACTTGGTCTCGCCGGCGGCCACGAACTGGTCAATGATGACCTGGGCGCCGTTGGCGAAATCGCCGAACTGGGCTTCCCAGATCGCGAGCGCGTTGGGGTCCGCGATCGAGTGCCCGTACTCGAAACCGAGCACGCCCGCTTCGGAGAGAAGGCTGTCCGCCAGCTTGAGCTTGGCCTGGCGTGGCCGGATGTTGTTGAGGGGGATGTAGCGCTCCTCGGTCTCCTGATCGATCAGGCCCGCATGGCGCTGGGAGAAGGTGCCGCGCGTGCAATCCTGGCCGGAGAGCCTGACCGGCTTCCCCTCAAGCAGCAGCGAGCCGAAGGCCAGTGCCTCGCCCGTCGCCCAGTCGATGGGGCCGCCCGCCCCCAGCGCCTTTCGCTTTTCCTCCAGCTGGCGGCCGATGCGCGGGTGCACGGCGAAGTCGTCCGGCACGCGGGTGATGGCCCGGCCGATCTCCCCCAGCACCTCGGGCGCCACGGCGGTGGCGCCGGGCCGCTCGTCGCGGGGTGCCGCCTCGATGTCCGCCCAGTCGCCTTCCAGCCAGTCCGCCTTGTTTGGGCGGTAACTCTTGGAGGCTTCCAGCTCGGTTTCCAGCCGCGCGCGGAAGACCTCCATCATCTGGTCGGCGTCCTTGATCGTGAGCACGCCCTCGGACACCAGCCGCTCGGTATAGATCTGGCGGGTCGTGCGCCGCTCGCGAATCGCGCGGTACATCGCGGGCTGGGTGAAGGCGGGCTCGTCGCCTTCGTTATGGCCGTGGCGGCGGTAGCAGAAGATGTCGACCACGACATCCGCCTTGAACTGCTGGCGGTAGTCGGCCGCGATCTGGCAGACGCGCACGACCGCCTCCGGGTCGTCCCCGTTCACGTGAAAGACCGGCGCTTGGATGATCTTCGCCACCTCCGTCGGATAGGGCGAGGTGCGCGCCTGGGCCGGGCTCGTGGTGAAGCCGATCTGGTTGTTGATGACGAGGTGGACTGTGCCGCCGGTGCGGTAGGAGCGCAGCTCCGACAGCTCGAAGACCTCGGAGCACGTCCCCTGGCCGGCGAGCGCGGCATCGCCGTGAATGAGCAGCCCCATGACCCGCTCGCGGGTCTTGTCGCCGCGCATCGCCTGCTTGGCGCGAACCTTGCCCAGCACCACCGGATTGACGGCCTCCAGGTGCGAGGGGTTGGGCGTCAGCGAGATGTGGAGCGGCTTGCCGTTCTCGAGGATACGGTCCGCCGAGGCGCCCAGGTGATACTTGACGTCGCCCGAGCCCTGCACGTCGCCGGCACTGGTGACGCCGCCCTGGAACTCGGAGAAGACCGCGGCGTAGGACTTGCCCATGATGCTGGTCAGCACGTTAAGCCGCCCGCGATGGGCCATGCCGATGACGATCTCGTCCACGCCGTGGGACGCGGCCTGGGCAATGACAGCCTCCAGCGCGGGGATGACGCTCTCCGACCCTTCGAGCGAAAAGCGCTTGGCGCCCGCGTACTTCACGTCGAGGAAGCGCTCGAACCCCTCCGCCTCGTACAGATGGCGCAGGATTTCCGTCTTCTCGCCGCGCGAGAGCGACTGCCGGTTGCGCTCGCCCTCCATCATCCGCTGCACCCAGGCCTTCCGCTCCGGGTACTGGATGTGCATGAACTCGACGCCGACCCGCGCGCAGTAGGTCTGCCTGAGGATCGCCAGCACCTCGCGCAGCGTGGCGCGCTTCAGCCCGAGGACGCCGTCGACGTAAATCGGGCGGTCGTAGTCCGCCTCCGAGAAACCGTAGCTCTTGGGGTCCAGCTCGGGGTGATGCCGTTCGCCCTCGAGACCGAGCGGGTCGAGGCTCGCAATCAGGTGGCCGCGCACGCGGTAGGCGCGGATCATCATGAGCGCGCGGATGGAATCGATCGTCTCCGCCCGGACCGGGCCGTCCGGATCGGTTCGGGATGGTGCGGTCTCGGCGGGCGGGCGGGCCTCCGGCAGCCCCATCGCGCGTTCCTCCTTCGCGGGCGTCTCCGCCGCGGCCGCTCTCCCTGCCGCCTCGTTTCCGCCGTTCGCGCCCGCTTCTTCCTCGAACAGGCGGCGCCAGCTCGGGTCGACGGAGGAAGGATCCTGCAGATACCGCGCGTAGAACTGCTCGATGACGGCGGGGTCGGCCCCGCCGAGAAAGGCGGATGCGCCGTCGAGGCCGTCGCTCATGCTGCGTGCCCCGCCCGGCGGCGGCCGTTCAGAACGTCGAGCACGGTCGTACCGATGGCCGCCGGCGATTCCGTCACGGTGATGCCGGCGCTCCGCATGGCCTCGATCTTGTCCTGCGCGCCGCCCTTGCCGCCCGAGATGATCGCGCCGGCGTGGCCCATGCGCCGGCCGGGCGGCGCCGTCAGCCCGGCGATGAAACCCACGATGGGCTTCGCCAGCTTCTCGGCTCGGACGAATTGGGCGGCTTTTTCCTCCGCCGTGCCGCCGATCTCGCCGATCATCACGATGGCCTCGGTCTCGTCATCGGCCGCGAAGAGCGCAAGGCAATCGATGAAGTCGGTGCCGGCGACCGGATCGCCGCCGATGCCGATGCAGGTGGATTGCCCGAGGCCTGCGGCGGTGGTCTGGCCTACCGCCTCGTAGGTCAGCGTGCCCGAGCGCGAGACGATGCCGACCCGGCCGCGCCGGTGGATGTGGCCCGGCATGATGCCGATCTTGCATTCGTCCGGCGTGATCACCCCGGGGCAATTGGGGCCGATGAGGCGGGTGCGGCTGCCGCTCAGCGCGCGCTTGACCCGCACCATGTCGAGCACCGGGATGCCCTCGGTGATGCAGACGACGAGGCCGATGCCTGCGTCGATGGCTTCGAGGATCGCATCGGCCGCGAAGGGCGCCGGCACGTAGATGACGGAAGCGTCGGCGTCGGTCGCCGCGCGGGCCTCGGCCACGGTGTCGAAGACGGGCAGATCGAGGTGCGTGCTGCCGCCCTTGCCGGGCGTGACGCCGCCCACCATCCGCGTGCCGTAGGCGATGGCCTGCTCCGAGTGGAAGGTGCCCTGGGCGCCGGTGAAGCCCTGGCAGATCACCCGTGTCTCAGTGCTGACCAGGACCGCCATCAGCCTGTCCGCCCGATTGCCTGGACCACCTTCACCGCCGCATCGCCGAGATCGTCGGCGGCGATCAGGTCAATCCCGGAGCCCGCCAGGATCGCCTTGCCCTTCTCCACATTGGTGCCTTCGAGGCGAACCACAAGAGGCAATTCGAGCGCGACCTCACGCGCGGCCGCGACGATGCCCTCGGCGATGACGTCGCAGCGCATGATGCCGCCGAAGATGTTGACCAGGATGCCGCGCACGTTGGGGTCGGAGAGGATGATCTTGAAGGCCTCGGTGACACGCTCGCGGCTGGCGCCGCCGCCGACATCGAGGAAGTTGGCGGGCTCCGCGCCGTGCAGCTTGATGATGTCCATGGTCGCCATGGCGAGGCCCGCGCCGTTGACCATGCAGCCGATGCTGCCGTCGAGCTTGACGTAGCTGAGTCCATGTTCGCCCGCAGCGCGCTCCGCCGGGTCTTCTTCATTTGCATCGCGCAGCGCAGCGATCTCGCGCTGCCGGTAGAGCGCGTTGTCGTCGATGCTCACCTTGGCATCGAGGGCGATCAGCGCGCCGTCGGCCGTCTCGATCAGGGGGTTGATCTCGACCAGGCTCGCATCGGTGCCGCGCACGGCGTCGTAGACCGTGCGTCCCAGCTTTCCCGCCGCCTTTGCCGTCTCGCCGGAAAGACCGAGGCCGAAGGCGAGGCTGCGCCCGTGATGGGGCTGGAAGCCGCTCGCGGGGTCGACCGGCACGGTCACGATCGCTTCCGGGTTCTCGGCCGCGACCGCCTCGATCTCGACGCCGCCTTCGCGCGACGCAATCAGTGCGACGCGCCCGCTCTCGCGGTCCACCACGGCGCCCAGATAGTATTCGTGGGCGATGGACGCGCCTTCTTCCAGGTAGACGCGCCGCACCTCGCGGCCGGCGGGTCCGGTCTGATGGGTCACGAGCACCTTGCCGAACATCGCGCGCGCCGCCGCGACCGCCTCGTCGCGCCCGCCGCAGACCTTCACGCCGCCGGCCTTGCCGCGCCCGCCGGCATGAATCTGTGCCTTCACCACCCAGACCGGGCCTCCGAGCTCGTCGACCGCAGCCTCCACCGCGTCCGGCGCGAGCACCGGCACGCCGCGCGGCACCGGCACGCCAAACCCCGCCAGCACCTGCTTGGCCTGATATTCGTGGAGGTTCATGGGGCTCATCCGCCACGCGAGGATCGAGGGCGCGCCGTTATAGCACTCCCCCGCCCGCCCCCGCCATCGCGGCGGGGCGACGCAGGCCCCGTTCATGGCGAATAGTCTGCACAGAGTCCCATTGCCGGAATCGTTCTCTCTGAAATCGGCAGCGGTATGCGTTGACGCAAGCGGCGCGATTTGAGAGGTTGCAAGAACGTATACGGGTGCTTATTCGGAACGACTGATCCGCAGGTTCGCCGCGTTAGCATTCTTGCAGTCGCACGGAACTTTTGGTTCGGTGGCCGTCTTCGGGGGGACGCGTCGAGCGGGTCGCGATAAAGAAAGGTCGAGCGTGCAACCCCATATCGTGCGCTGACATAGTGGCTCAGAGATAACGATGCGCGTGGAGTTCGGCGAAGGGGCCGATCGCCTGTCGTGGGCCTTTCCGAAGCTCAGCCGTCAGCTCAAGAAGTGCGCCTCCTACATTCTGGAGCACCCGAGCGAGGTCGCCACGTTCTCCATGCGCCAGTTGGCGGCGAGGGCGGGGGTGCCCCCCAGCACCATGAACCGGCTCGCCAAGGCACTCGACTTCGACACCTACGACGAGTTCCGCGCGCTTTACCGCGACAGCATCAACGACCAGTCGACGGGTTATTCGCTCCAGGACGGCCAAGTGCACGCGATCGCGCGCGAAAGCGAATTCGACCATGTTCTCAATGGCTTCCAGCAGGCGGCACTCGGCAATATCAACACCCTGTTCGACCACATCGACCGCGAAGCGCTGGAGCGGGCGGTGCAGGCGCTGGCGGACGCGCGCGCCGTCCTCGTGGTCGGACTGCTCGCGTCCGAGTCATCCGCGAATTACCTGCACCACTTGGCGGCTAGGGGATTCCGCAACTGGCAACTGCTGGCGGGCGACAGCGCCGAACTCGCACAGCAGTTGGAGAGCCTGGCGCCCGGCGATGTCGTCGTCTGTATCTCCGTCGAACCCTGTGCGGCCGATTCCATCAGGGTTGCCCGCCATGCCCGGGAAGCAGGAGCCCGGGTCATCGGCATCACCGACCGGCGGACGTCGCCGCTCGCCGCGTGTTCGGACGACATCCTGCTTATTTCAATTCAGAGCCCCAGCGTTTTTCCGTCCCAAGTGGGTGCCATCACGCTCATAGAAGTTCTGGTGGGCATGATCGCGGCGCGCGATGATCGCTCCGTAACGGAGAGGGTCAAGAAACTGGAACGTTCGCTCCGATCTTTGGGAAAATATTGGAGCGAATGAACCGAAATGTTCTATAATTTGGCTCGGCGAGCACATCGGATTAACCCGCTCGTCCGCCGCTCTCGGGCGTCTGCGGACAAACCGTGGCTGGCGGGAATCGCGGGCTCGTGACACCATTGCCACCCGGCTGATCCGGACGAGAGGCGCCGCCATGACCCCAGAGCAGGTGCTTGCCCACCCTCCCAAGGTGCTGAACCAGGCGCAGCGGGAGGCCTACTTCCGCGACGGCTACCTGCTGCTCGAGCGCTTCGTGCCCGACGACTGGCTGGCCACGCTGCGGGGCTTGAGCGAGCGCTTCATCGAGGAGAGCCGGCACCGGAGCGCGTCGGACGAGAAGTTCGACCTGGAGTCCGATCATTGCGCATCCGCACCCCGGCTCAGGCGCCTGACCCAGCCGGTGAGGCACCACCCGGACTACTGGCGCTTTGCCAGCGAGTCACGCATCACCGATCTGGCCGAGGACCTGCTCGGGCCGGACGTGATGTTTCACCACTCCAAGCTCAACTTCAAATGGTCGGGCGGCGGCGAGGAGGTGAAGTGGCACCAGGACATCCAGTACTGGCCGCACACCAACTACAGCGTTCTCACCATCGGCGTCTATCTGGAGGACGTGGACGAGACCATGGGGCCCATGGGCGTGATACCCGGAGCGCATGAGGGCGAGCTGTTCGACCTCTATGACGGGAACGACTGCTGGGCCGGCTCCATCGGCGACCAAGACCTCGCACGGGTGCCGGTCGAGAAAGCGGTTTACCTCCAGGGCCCGGCCGGCTCGGTGACGGTTCACCACTGCCGCATGATCCACGGCTCCCGGCCCAACACCCACCCGGCGCGCTCGCGTCCGCTGCTCCTGAATGCCTTCTCGTCCGCCGACGCGCTGCCGGTGACGCCCAACCCGACGCCTGCTCCCCAGTGCGGGGCGATCGTGCGGGGCAAGCGCACGCGGTGGATCCATTACGATCCCAGGCCCTGCCTGATGCCGCCGGACTGGTCGGGCGGCTACACCTCGATCTTCGCGGTGCAGCAGGGCGAGGAGAGCGAGCAGCAGGCCGCCGTCGGCTAAGAGACCCTTGTCCGACACGCCGCTTGACCGACCGCGCATGACCCTTTAGGGAACGCCGCGACGACGGGGGCCTTGGCGCCCGCGGGGCGTTCCTGCGGGCGCTTTGCTTATGGGCGTAGCGACGCGGGCGTCACCGCATGTACCCGTCGAATCAGGCAGGAAGAATGCGATGAGCAGCAACAAGCGGGTTCTCATCCTGGCCGGGGACGGCATCGGGCCCGAGGTGATGCACCAGGTCGAGCGGGTCATGGACTGGCTCTCGGCCAGGCGCTCGTTCTCCTTCGATATCGGCAGCGGCCTCGTCGGCGGCGTCAGCTACGAGGCCCACGGCACGCCGCTCACCGACGAGACCCTGGCGGACGCGGTCGCGGCCGACGCCGTGCTGTTCGGCGCGGTCGGCGGGCCGCAGTGGGACAACGTGGCCCGCGAGGCGCGGCCGGAAATGGGTATCCTGCGGCTTCGCAAGGAAATGGACCTCTACGCCAACCTGCGGCCGGCGCTGGTCTTCGATCCGCTGGTCGAGGCTTCGACGCTGAAGGACGAGGTGGTGCGCGGCCTCGACCTGATGATCGTCCGCGAGCTCACCGGCGGCATCTACTTCGGCGAGCCCCGCGGCGTGGAGATCTTGCCCGACGGCACCCGGCGCGGCTTCGACACCGAGGTCTACAGCAGCCCTGAGATCGAGCGCGTCTGCCGCGTCGCCTTCGAGCTCGCGCGCAGGCGGGACAACCGCGTGCATTCGGTCGAGAAGGCCAACGTGATGGAGTCCGGCAAGTTCTGGCGCGACGAGGTGACGGCCTTGCACACAGCCGACTACGCGGACGTCGCATTGGAGCACATGTACGCGGACAACTGCGCCATGCAGCTCGTGCGCCGGCCCAAGCAGTTCGACGTGATCGTCACCAGTAACCTCTTCGGCGACCTGCTGAGCGACTGCGCGGCGATGCTGACCGGCTCGCTCGGCATGCTGCCCTCGGCCTCGCTGGGCCCCGCCGACGAGGGCGGCAACCGCAAAGCGCTCTACGAGCCCGTGCACGGGACCGCGCCCGACATCGCCGGCCAGAATCTGGCGAACCCGCTGGCGGCGCTGCTCAGCTTCACGATGATGCTGCGCTATTCGTTCGGCGCCGCGGACGATGCCGACCTCATCGACGCGGCGGTGCAGGACGCGCTCGCCGGGGGGCTGCGGACCGCGGACATCATGCAGGACGGGATGACGGCGGCCTCCACCGACGCCATGGGCGATGCCGTCCTCAGCGCGCTCGACGCGCGCGCCGCCTGAATACGCGAAAGGGAATTCGAACCATGGGCTATCGCGTCGCCGTCGCCGGCGCCACCGGCAATGTCGGGCGCCAGCTGCTCGCCGTGCTCGCCGAGCGCGACTTCCCGGCCGACGAGGTCATTCCGCTCGCGTCGCGCCAGTCGGTCGGCAAGGAGGTTTCCTTCGGCGAGGACCACACGCTCAGGGTGCACGATCTCGCAGAGTTCGACTTCTCCGGCACCGATATCGGGCTGTTCTCGCCCGGCTCGGCGGTCTCCAAGGTCCACGCGCCCCGCGCCGCAGCCCAGGGCTGCGTCGTCATCGACAACACCTCGCAGTTCCGCATGGACGAGGACGTGCCGCTGGTGGTGCCCGAGGTGAACGGGGAGACGATCGCGGGCTTCGAGGCGCGCAACATCATCGCCAACCCCAACTGCTCGACCATCCAGATGGTCGTGGCGCTGAAGCCGCTGCACGACCACGCCCGCATCAAGCGCATCGTGGTCTCCACCTACCAGTCGACGTCCGGCGCCGGCAAGCAGGCGATGGATGAGCTCTTCGACCACACCCGCGCGATCTACATGAACGCCCGCGAGGAACCGCGCGCCTTCGCCAAGACCATCGCCTTCAACGTCGTCCCCCAGATCGGCGCCTTCGATACCGACGGCTCCACCGGCGAAGAGGCCAAGATGGTGCGCGAGACGCAGCGGATCCTCGATCCGGAGATCCTGGTGAGCGCCACCTGCGTGCGCGTGCCCACCTTCATCGGCCATGCCGAGGCGGTGAACGTGGAGTTCCACGACCCGATCGACGAGGAGGAGGCGCGGGAGCTGCTCTCGGCCGCGCCCGGCGTTGAGGTGATCGACCGCCCCTTCGACGGCGGCTACGCGACGCCCGTCGATTGCGCCGGCGAGGACGCGACCTTCGTCTCGCGCATCCGCCGCGATCCCACGGTGGCGAACGGGCTTTGCCTCTGGGTCGTCTCCGACAATCTGCGCAAGGGGGCGGCGCTCAACGCCGTCCAGATCGCCGAGGACCTGGTCGCCAACCACCTGGGCCACGCCTGAGCGGGCCGGGGCGATCGGGCTCAAGTGCGATATTTCTGGGGAGAACCGCCTTGGAGCCCGCAGAAACGCTTGACTCGGGCGACATCATTCCGTAACTAGGGCGGGTTGTCTCGGCCGGGCCTATGCCCGGCCTACCGCTCTTTGACATTGTGAACGGAAGGGATGCGTGGGCGGCGTCTGACGTGACCGCCCGCGCAACGGAACGCCGTGCTTCGGCATGGCGGTTCCATAGTCGCGCGGGATCTCGAGCAGCCGTGCGGCGACACGCTGCGGGGTGTCGGGCCTTCGGGTCCGGGCACGCCCGGCATGTCGCGCGTCACGGCTACACTCAAACTTGAGAGTTTGATCCTGGCTCAGAACGAACGCTGGCGGCAGGCCTAACACAT
>JAPPHR010000105.1 GCA_028820995.1 Rhodospirillales bacterium | reverse complement strand
CAGATCGAAGGGGAGAAGGCTATCGTCGGTCATGGCGGGCGTGGCGTTTTCGTTGTTCGGAGAGGAAGACGCTCAGACAACGAATTCCTACCCGATGGCAACGGCTTACGCTACATCCGCCAGCCCAGAATCAGACCCGCCGTGAATAATCCGGGCTAGCTCCGCGTAGCGGCCCCGTTCAATTCATACGGGGTGCAATTCGGTCACGAACCAGATGCTCTCGGTAATCGAGTAATAGCGGTGCCAGGCGTAGGCAAACTCGTTCTCTCCGGCCACCGTGCAGAACGGTTCATGGGTGAAGCCCGGCGCCATGATCACATCCTCGTACAGCGTGGACGCATCCGGTTCTCGGAACTTCTGCAGCCGCCCCGTTCCGTGCACCTGGGTGTGCAATTCGAGGAATGAATGCTCGTTGTGTATAAGGCAGTCCGTTTCATTGGGTGACCACCAGCACTTGACCACGATGTCAAAGGGCTGGAGCTGCTCCCGACTCTCACGCTCCATCGTGAACGCCAACGGATCCTCTTCTGTGCGGCCGACATTGTCGACGGGCGCCAGGTACAAGGGCGTTTGTCTGGGAAATCCATCGAACACGTCGCCAAACCATTTCCATCCGCGGAACATGACACCGCCGAGGTTCTCGAGCTCCGTGATGCGCAAGACCGCAATCCGCTCGGCCTCGACAACCCGGTTTCCGTGAATGATCGTCGACCGCCACGGCTGGATGGCCGTTCGGACGTCTCCCTCCACATGAATTGCTCGTGGGGACAAATTGACGACGATGCCGTCCACCTCCAGAAGCTCCACATCGGTGTACAGCTTTGCCGAGAGATGACTGTCGGCGAACGCCAAGTCACGCGACACTTTCCGGTTGGACGGCATTCGAGACTCTCCTGTCGAAGAGGCCTTGTCGAGACCTCGGTGGTGGACTCTTGCGACCGTTCTCGCACTCGACGATCGCCCCACGTCCCTCGTTTAGCATCTCGACACACACGTCGCCAAGTTGAGGCCGGTGCGCGGCGGGGATTGTCGAGCGTACAACGTTGACCCGGAGCGTTCGGATTTCAACAGCCTAAACCCCTCCTAACGGTTAGGATTCGGAGTTCTGGCGCGAGATTGGACAGATACAGGAACTTCATGTCGCGGGGTGGCCGCGCGCTCCCGTCTGCCGGCAGCAGGCCCGATGGATCGATGATGGTGGGAGGCGTGATGAAGTCTCAGACTATGTCGCGTATAGGTGCCGGGCTGACCAGCAATCGCATCTACACGGCGTAGCCTGTCCGCACCTGCCCAAGGGCCAGCGCCAGCCTGACACGGGTCCTCATCTTCGTACCGCCACGGTTGCAGTGGCTCTCGAAGTTGAAGCTGTCGTCGCCGCCAGCGCGGAGTTCCGTTTTTCCCGCCCTTCAGCCCCGACCTGAATCCCATAGAAATGGCCTTCTCAAAGCTTAAGGCTCTGTTATGGAAAGCCGCCAAGCGCACCGTGGGCGGCCTTTAGGCAGCCATCGCGACCATCCTCGAAACCTTCAAGACCCAATGCAAAAACTACTTCGCCGCCGCAGGCTATGATCCAGGTTGATAGGATCACGCTCTAGCGCGCCGCGTCGGTGAACCAACCTTTGATGCCGTACATCTCGGCGAAGCCAACCGTCACATAGTCGCTCATTGTCTTTCCTCTAACCGGACCCGCGCAGGTAACTCGTCTTGGGCTTCGGTGAGCATCCGGGCACGCGCAGAAGGAGCAGAAGTCGATGCGTGTGATCTTGTCGACAACCCGAGCGATAATGTTGGAGTAAACGGAGTTCCCTAGTTCTCCTCCTGCAACGCGCCACTATCCCAGTCAAAGCACGAATAGAATATCGGCATGCCATACTCTCGCCTCAAGAATGAAAGATAGGAACGATCCTCATCGGTAGGTGGTGCGTCACCCACAACGACAAGGCGACCTGCCTTGCTGCTTTCCGGATAATGCGCGTACTCCACCAACTGTCCCATCGCCTGCCTGATGCAGCGCTTCGCCGTCGTTTCCATCTTGATCTCGTAAAACGTGATCCCATCGGCGTTTTCGACGGCAACATCCACAAAATCTCGTTCGTAGTGAACGGCCCCTTCTCTAAATTTGTTGCACAGGAACCCGTACAACCTGTTCTGCAGACGAACATGTCTCGGATCAACGATACCTCCTTCCTGTGCTGCCCGGGTTCTTTCGTCTTCTGCGCGCCTTGGATCTGTTCGGGCCCGTGGAGGCGGCTGACTCGTCGTATCGGGGAAGCCGTCTGTCCAGTCGTAAGGATGGTAGCGCCGCGGGATGTTCGAAATCTTGTGAGCGCCCACAACCCTTCGCATCGGATCAAATATTTCGACGTCCTCGGGACGGAACCGGATATTGGCCAGCTCTCTGGCTGACGGTCTAGACAGTACCGCTACATCACCCTTTACACGTTCTACGTCATCGCGCATTGTTTGGAGCCACCCCGCATCGTCTGTCACTCGAAGTACGTCGTCGAGCACCTCTTTGCCGGGCACATACGCGTGACGAATAATTCCGACCAAAAGTGTTTTCTGCTCCGGCGTTACCGTATAAAGCAGGATGGAACAGTTGTGTTCTGCATATCTCTTGTAGTGTTTTCCGATCGGTTGAAGGAAGCCGTAACGGTAGCCATCGATCAACCACTCGAAGTTGAATAGCCACTCTTCGTGTCCGAAGCCATGCGTGACCGTGTATGATTGGCCTGTTTCGATGCGTCGTGCGTCACCTGATGGCATCCGCCAGCCCAGCGTATTCCAACATATTCTGGCGTACTTGTTATTCATGACCAGATCTCCGAAGACCACGGCCGACACCCAGACCTACTGGGCAGGCACTGTTCTACCATACCAAACACTCTCATCGCGCAGCCGCTTGCTCTGCAGCACGCGCAGCAATTGGATTCACTCACTCTTGGCTCGTCACCAAACTCCGCCTGGGGAGGAGCCATGCCTTGTACAGCTCGCTCGGTGATTGTGGATATGACGAACTTCCTCTCGTCCAATACTTGGTTGCGAGTATCTCCGCCTGATCGGGACGCAGGCGGGCGAAGGCGATGCAGGCGGCGGCTTCGCATTCGGTCTCGAAGACGCCGAGCTCGTCGCCCGTCCGGGCGGATCTGCCCGTCGGCCTGGCAACGTTAGGTCTCGACGACGTAGCGCTGGTCGTCGAGGCCTCTGCCGAACAGGTGCATGAGAAACGTCTGCGCGGCGCTATGGAACGTCCGGCCGGTCCGCATGCTGCCGTGTTCCCCTCGTGCTCGGAGATATAGTTGAACGCCGCACTCCGCTCAGTTGACCGTCGAGGAAATCGCGCCCATGTCTCGATTGACGGAAGGTTCTGGAGGCAAGTGACCAGACACAGAAGGTCAGTACGGACACACTGATCCTACGCAGCAATGCCGTACCTGTTGCGGATTGCGAAGTGCGAACACTCAAGAAACGAGGGGTAACACTCATATAGTGCACGCTCGACGTCTTCTCATCGCCCATGCGCCTCGTGTGAGCGGCAGTCATCGTCACCGTCGCACACTTCTGTGCGGAGGATTTCGGCGCGCGCCAGGTGCCGCCGAACATCCGTTTTATCGGCCAGGATCGCCTGATCGAGCGCCCCCAGTATATCGGCTAGCGTCACGGCGTAGCGCGTCGCATAGCTCCACATCTTCATGTTGCCCCACTGTGGGCGCAGCGCTCTGGGGAAGTCTGGCTATCCGGCCAAGTGCTTCTTCCACTGCTTTTCGAGATATTGCAGGAAACCCTTTACCGGCTTGGCGCCGCATATCGGAAACAACTCGAACCCTACGGTAGTAAAACTTACCAATCCGGTATCCACGCCAAACTTGCCGCCGGGACTTTGAACTGTTAGAGCGCTATCGTAATAGTTTACTATGTCTCCTTTCTTCAGCTGACGAAAGGTGCGGCTTATGCCGCCGAAACGGACTAATCCAGCACTATCCAGATATTGCATTGAGTTGTAGTTAATTCCGTGCGCGTTATATATCTCTGCTTTTTCATCCAACACTACAGGCGTGTGGATTCCGATAACGCAAACAAACCCGCCGAGCGCCGTGAACAACGCAGCTTCCGATTCGTTCAAATCCGCAAGAGCGTTGACTGTTCTCTTCGAATAGGAGCCCGGTGCATTTGCCTCCCCAGCAAGAACTTTCGACCAAAGGACTTGCATTTGTTCGTCTGAGACTATTCGACATTTATCAAATAGATTAATTATCCAATCCTCCTCCATATCGTCAGGTTTTGCGTCTTCGCTTACTTGCGTCAGTGCTTTCGCAAGAACATCGTCTATGTTCTTCTGTTGCTTTGCTTCTTCCTGCATCCGCCGGATGGCAGCTCGTTCTTGTAGTTCAGTTATCTTGATTTCAGACTGCGCCGCTATCATTGCTGCGTCTGCGCGGGCCTTCGCCATTCTCCTTATGTGCAGCGGTTCGTAAATCGCACCAGTTGCATCCGATACTTTCTCGACTAGAAGTGTCGCGGGCCTTCCTAAAGATGACGCAATTTCGATTAAATCCATAGCTTGTGCCCTCAGATTCTACTTGTTGCCGGTGGCTTTTCGAGTCTAGCCCAATTGAATTTCGTCGGTAGGCGGACTTGGTCAGTTCGCTGGATGTCGTGCACGAAGGACTTATTCAGAAGACTTATGCAGAAGATATTGATTACTGTTGCGTTCGCGTGATCCGTACGATCACTGGAAACGCGCCAAGACGCGGTGGGCGAATGGCTCCACACCCACCTCCTGAACATTTACCCCAAATTGGCGGACATCTACCAGGGAAAAGTGGCCCGGCTTGACAACGGCCTGAGCCAACCGGAGGACCGGGGCGCGACGGCAACCGCCATCATATGCCTTGAAGGCGCGCATCGTGCTCATGCCCAGCCTGAAGTGGGCCCACCTGGACGCCTTGCTGTGCGGTGATATGGGAGAGATCCTCGAACGGACCGGAACAGGGGGCGGCAACACAAGCACCGACACCCCAAGCCGGAAGACGTGGTCTCAATGATTGCTGGGACGAGTTTGAATCTGCGACCTGGCGATCACGCGAACAAGACTGGTGCTGCCTGGACGGCACACAACCGAATCCATACCGGGACACTCGCGATGGGTTGCGTCACGAGCACGTATTGAACTGAAACTTGGTGGCGCCTATGTGGTGCCTGATGTCGGGTTGACAATTGAAGCTCTGAACAGATCGACTTCATCTATCTGATTTATGGCGATAAAATACGGCATGTTTTCTGTCTCTTCTTGCATAACACCGGATGACAGAACAGAGCACCATGGTCCGGGGCGCCGGCAGGCAGTGCTGGCGCCCCGTCAGTAGGTGTTCAGCTTTTCCAGGTTGGTCTTGCGCAGCTCGTCCTCGGTGAGGCCGAGATCGTAGGCTGGCGAGAGGATCGTCTCGGCCGCGCTCACGGCAATCCGCACGTAGGCGCCCATGTGTGAGCGGTAGGGGCCCCACGCGGCTTCGAAGGCGTCGTCGAGGGCGGCATCGGCCTCCTCCGGGCGAACGATGGTGGCCGTGCCCGTGACCCGCACGGCCCGGCGCGTCACGACGTCGGTGAAACAGACCTCGATCGCGGGATTGCGGCGCAGGTTCGCGACCGTCCCCGGCGAGCGGATATGGCCGAAGGCAAGCGTCCGGGAGTCGAGAATCACGAACGTCCCCTTGGGCGAGACCGAGGGCGTGCCGTCGGCGTTCACGGTCGCCACGGCGCCGGCGGAGAACCGCCGTATCAGCGTCTGCATCTCCTCGGTCAGCATCCGGCTCTCTCCACGGCGGAACTCACGGGTTCGGGCCCCAGTCCGGGTCGTCGCTGGGCGCGGCCGGTGTCTCGCCGGCGAGCAGGCCCTTGCCGGGGATATGGTTGATCTCCAGGCGAATGCCATCCGGGTCCTCGAACACCACGAAGTAGTAGCCGGGCGCCCACTCCCGCTCCATCGGCCCGCGGTCGATCACGGCCCCCATCTCGCGCAGCTTCGCCGCCGCCTTGTCCACGTCCTCGCGGGAGCGCGCGCGGAGGCACAGGTGGTGCAGCCCAACCCGGCTCTGCACGAAGCGCTCGCCCTCGTATTCGGCAGCCGCGCGCTGAACGCCGAGCGCGGTGCGCCCGCCCACGTGATAGACGAAGTCGTTGCCGTCGAAGACCTTGTGCATGCCGAGGAAGGGCAGCAGCTCGCAGTAAAAGGCCCGTGCCTCGTCGAAGCGGCTCACGGTCAGCACGACGTGGGCCATGCCGTTGATCTCGATCATCGGGTTCCTCTGGGGTGCCCGGCGCCGGCGCGATCAGGCGGCGTCTTCTGCCGCGATGCTGCCCTTGCGCCGGTGATGCTTCGCCTCCTCGGCAACTGCAGACGCATCGGCGTCGTAGACGAGGCGGTCCGCGCCGGCGAGCGCGACGAAACGCTTGCCGCGCGCGCGCCCGATCAGCGTGAGCCCGGCCTCGCGGGCAAGCTCCACGCCCCACGCGGTGAAGCCCGATCGCGAGATCAGGATCGGTATGCCCATCGTCACCGTCTTGATCACCATTTCGCTGGTGAGCCGCCCGGTGGTGTACATGATCTTGTCCGGCGCCCCGATCCCGTTCCGGAACATGTAGCCCGCGATCTTGTCGATGGCGTTGTGCCGCCCGACATCCTCCATATAGACGAGCGGCCGCGCCTCCTCGCACAGCACGCAGCCGTGGATCGCGCCGGCGGCAAGGTAAAGGCTCGGCTGCATGTTGATCGCCCGGCTCAGCGCGTAGAGCCACGAGGTCTTCAGGCGCGCGTCCGGGTCCAGCACCGTCGCCTCGAAGCGCTCCATGAGGTCGCCGAAGACGGTGCCCTGGGCGCAGCCCGAGGTGAGCGTCTTCTTGCGGAGCGTCGCCTCGTAGTCGGTGGCACGCTTGGTGCGGACGACGACGGTCTCGATGTCCTCGTCGTAGTCGATCCCCGTCACCTCGTCGTCCTGGCGCAGCATGTTCTGGTTGAGCAGGTAGCCCAGCGCCAGGTACTCCGGGTAGTCCCGGATGGTCATGACCGTGACGATCTCCTGCGAATTGAGGAAGAGCGTCAGCGGGCGCTCCTCGACGACACGCGCCTCGATCGCCGCGCCATCCTGATCCACGCCGTCCAGGAGCCGGGTGAGGCGGCCGTCGTCGGGGTCCGGCTTGACCATGAATCGTCGCTTTTTGTCCATGACGCGCAGGGTGCCACGCTCTCGCACGGGGTTCCAGAACCCTGCGTTCGGCTCCCGTTCCCTGCGGCGCTCTGCGATACTATCGAAAGAAGCGCTGGAGTCGCCCGATCATGACCCGCAAGACATCCCCGGCCGTGCCGCCGGCGCCGGAGGCGGCGAGCGCCGACGCGCCCAACCGCATGTGGGGCGGCCGGTTCGACGCCTCGCCCGACGAGGTGATGGAGGCGATCAACGCCTCGGTCGACTTCGACCGCAGGCTCTATGCCGAGGATATCGCGGGCTCCATCGCGCACGTCACTATGTTGGCCAGGCAGGGGATCGTCACGCAGGAGGACGCCGACACGATCACGGACGGCCTGCACCGGGTGCGGGAGGAAATCGAGGCCGGCGGCTTTCCCTTCGACCGTGCGCTCGAAGACATCCACATGAACGTCGAGGCCCGGCTTGCCGCGCTGATCGGCCCGGCCGCCGGCCGCCTCCATACCGCGCGCTCGCGCAACGACCAGGTCGCGACCGATCTCCGGCTCTGGCTCCGTGCGCGCCTGGACGAGGCCGACGAGGCGTGCCGGGGCCTTCAGGCCGCGCTCATCGACCGGGCCGAGGAGCACGCGGCGACCGTCATGCCGGGCTTCACGCACCTGCAGGTGGCGCAGCCGGTCTCCCTCGGCCATCACCTGCTGGCCTACGTCGAGATGATCGGGCGCGACCGCGGGCGACTCGCCGACTGCCGCAGGCGGCTCAACGAATCGCCGCTCGGCGCCGCAGCGCTCGCCGGAACCTCGTTTCCCATCGACCGCGCCGTGACCGCCGAGCTCCTCGGCTTCGACAAGCCTTCGGCCAATTCCATCGACGCAGTCTCCGACCGCGACTTCGTGGTGGAGGCGCTGGCGGCGGCATCGCTCATCGTCATGCACCTCTCGCGCCTCGCGGAGGAGCTGGTGCTGTGGTCGAGCGCGCAGTTCGGCTTCATCGTGCTCTCCGACCGCTTCTCGACCGGCAGCTCCATCATGCCGCAGAAGCGCAACCCGGACGCCGCCGAGCTGGTGCGCGGCAAGAGCGGGCGCATCGTCGGCGCGCTGATCGGCCTGCTCACCATGATGAAGGGCCTCGCGCTCACCTATTCGAAGGACATGCAGGAGGACAAGGAGCCCCTGTTCGACGCCTTCGATTCGCTTGCGCTCTGTCTCGCGGCGGCGACCGGCATGGTCCGCGACATGACCGTGAAGAGCGACGCCATGGCGCGCGCCGCCGGCACCGGCCACGCGACGGCGACAGACCTCGCCGACTGGCTGGTGCAGGAGGCAGGCGTGCCCTTTCGCGAAGCCCACGCGATCACCGGGCGGATCGTCAAGCTCGCGGACGACAAAGGCTGCGATCTCAAGGATCTGGCGCTCGCCGACCTGCAGGCCGTCGAGCCCCGTGTCACCGCCGCCGCGGTGGCGCTGCTCGACCCTGCCCAGGCCATTGCGCGCCGCACCAGCGAGGGAGGCACGGCGCCGAGCGAGGTGACGAAGCAGGTTGCCCGCGCCCGGCAGCGTTTCCTATAAGCGTAACTTATCCACAAGGGCCGTTTGTAGAGATACAGCTTGGCCGGAGCAGGAAGGCCGCTCGGAGGGCCGGATCGCATGATACGCAAGCTCAGCCTCCTGATGACGATCGTCGCCGCCATCGGCCTGATCGTGGCGCTCTCGAGCTGCGGCAGAAAGGCGCCGCTCGAGCTGCCGCCCGAAGAAGCCCGGGCCGCGTCCATCCCGTACCGGGCCTGACGGGCGCTCGCCGTGGACGCCTTCACCTATCGGGAGGAGAACGGCAGCCGCGTTCTCCACGCCGAGGGGGTCTCACTCACGGCCGTCGCGGCGGCGTTCGGCACGCCCACCTATTGCTACGCCAACGCTGTTCTCGTCGCCCGCTACCGGGCGCTCGCCGGTGCCGCGCCGCATGCGCTCATCCGCTATTCGATCAAGGCCAACGACACGCTCGCGGTGATCCGCACCTTCGCCCGGCTCGGCGCCGGTGCCGACATCATCTCGGGCGGCGAGCTGCACCGCGCGCTCAGAGCCGGCATGGCGCCGGACAATCTGGTGTTCGCCGGGCCCGCCAAGAGCAGGGACGAAATGGATTTGGCGCTCGCCAGCGGGGTCGGGCAGTTCAACGTCGAATCGCCTGCCGAGCTCGACGCGCTGGATGAGGCCGCGCAAGCGCAGGGCACCCGCGCGCCGGTGGCGCTCCGCGTCAACCCGGACGTCGATGCCGACACCCACGACAAGATCGCGACGGGCCGGCGCGGCGACAAGTTCGGCATCGACGACGGGGAGATCCCGGCGCTCTACGCCAGGGCGACGGCAATGGATGGGATCGAGCCGGTGGGCCTCGCCGTCCACATCGGCTCCCAGTTGACGCGCCTCGCACCGTTCGAGGCTGCCTTCGACCGGCTGGTCGCCCTGGTCGAGAACCTGCGCGCGGCCGGCCACGCGGTCGAGCGGTTGGGACTCGGCGGCGGGCTCGGCGTGCGCTACCGGGACGAGACGCCGCCCGATGTCGCCGCCTACGGTGCCTTGGTGGAGCGTGCGCGCCAGCGCCTCGGCGTGACGATGCTGATCGAGCCCGGCCGCTGGCTGGTGGCCCCGGCGGGCCTGCTGCTCACCCGCGTAATCGCCGTCAAGCAGGCGGGCGGGCGCTGCTGGGCGCTCGTCGACGCGGCCATGAACGACCTGATGCGGCCCGCGCTCTACGACGCCTGGCACGCCATCGACCCGGTGGCGGAACCCGCGCCGGACGTCGATATGGTGGTGACCGAGGTCGCCGGGCCCGTCTGCGAGAGCGGGGACGTGCTGGGCCGGGCGCGGCAGTTGCCGCCGCTCAGCCCCGGCGACCTGCTGGCGGTGCGCGACGTCGGTGCCTACGGCTCCGTCATGGCATCCACCTACAACAGCCGTCCACTACCCGCCGAGGTCATGGTGCGCGGCGACGCCCTTTCCTCGATCCGGCCGCGCCAGGATCACGAATCGCTGCTGGCGCGCGACCTGGCCCCGTCCTGGCTCGCTTGAGAGCGGAACGACCGCGGCCTGCCGCGCTATCCTTGAACGTCGGCGACGAAGCCGACCGTGACCCGCGCCGCGCCTTCCGGCGGGTCCGCGAGCCAACTCTCGAACGTCGTCGTCTTTCCGGCGTCGAGAACGGACGAAACCGCCGCCACGCGCCACCGATGCAGCTGCGTGCCGTCCTCATCGGCAAGCACCGCCCACAGCGGCGGCACCGTGCGGCTGTGCTCGATGGTGTTCTCGATGACCCCGCGAACGAGCAGAACCGCTCCGTTCCCCCCTTGCACACGCTCCGACTCGATTTCGGCAATGCGGAGGCCATCGGTGTGCGCCACCCTGATCGTGAGCCCGGCGGAGTCGTAGGCCCTGACGGTGTCCGGCCAGGCGGCGACGATGGTGTTGCGACCGAGCGCGAGCCCCGTCAGCACGACCGCGACGACGAAGCCGGCGACGAGCCAACCGATCCACTCGGCGTGGCTGCGCGCCGGCACAGGCGGCGCCGGGGATGCCGGCGCCGGCCCGTTCGGCTCGGGTCGTGGGGCCACGCCGCCCTGCGGCAGCTCGAGCCAGACATGACCGCAGCTCGTGCAGCGCACGCGGCGGCCCGAAACGCCGAGCGCGGCCGGGTCGATCCGAAAGCGCGTCGAGCAGGCGAAGCAGCGAATGATCATGGGGAAACGGGCAGGTGCCCTCTCTCCGAATTAGAACCTATGGCCCGGGCGGTGCGACCAAGTAACGCCACCGCTTATTCTGTCAACCCCAAATGGACCGACGGCGCTCGGGCGTGCATCCCAAGTATCCGCCAAGCAGTGGCCGACTCGGCGGCCCAGCATGGAGTCTAACCCGCGCGAGCGCACCCGGCGATGGGCGCTCCGCATTGCGCGAGCGGTGCTCTCTGCGGTCGCGCTCTTCGCGCTCCTCTGGTCCGGCGGGCTCGCGTGGTTCGCGGAGACATCGCGCGAGGGCTCCGATCGGCCGGACCTCGTTACCGAGGCCATCGTCGTGCCGACCGGCGGCTCCGGCAGGCTGGAGGAGGGGCTGCGCCTGCTGGAAAGCGGCCTCGCGCAGAAGCTCTTCGTGACCGGTGTCGGCGAGGGGGTGGAGCGCGCCGAGCTGCGCGAGAGCCACGATCCCGTGCTCTGGGCCTGTTGCGTGGAACTCGGCTACGAGGCCGAGGACACCGAAGCGAACGCGCGGGAAGCTGCGGCGTGGATGGAGAGCCACGCCTTCACCAGCCTCCGCCTGGTCACCAGCGGCTATCACATGCTCCGCGCCATGATGGAGTTCCGAAGCGCCATGCCAAGTGCTACTCTCGTAGCGCACCCTGTGTTTCCGAAGCACGTCAAGGTCGAGCATTGGTGGCGCTATCGCGGGACCGCGGCCCTGATCGCGAGCGAGTTCACCAAGTATCTGTGGGCACTGGCGCGCCGGACTCTCGGGTTCGGCCTGCACGGGCGCACACGCTTGGCAACACGCTGCGCTCGGCGCTCTGCACGGTCGCCTTCTACACCTGGGGGGTGATGATCGGCACCGTCATGGTGCCGATGCTGGTGCTGCCGCGCCACTGGTTCCGCCAGTTCGTGATTACCTGGTCCGCCGGCAACGGCGTGCTGCTTCGCATCATCGCCGGCGTCCATTCCGAAATTCGAAACCGCGAGCACAGGCCCACCGGCCCCGCCATCATCGCCTCCAAGCACCAGTCGGAGTGGGAGGCCCACGTCTTCCTGCACGAGCTCGACGACCCGGCTTACGTGATCAAGAAGGAGCTCTCCTACGTCCCCGGCTACGGCTGGTTCTCCGCCAAGGTGAACATGATCTTCGTCGACCGTGAGGGCGGCGGAAAGTCCCTGCGCGGGCTGATCCGGGGCGCGCAGAAGGCGGTGGCGCGCGGCCGCCCGGTGGTGATCTTCCCTGAAGGTACGCGGGTTCTGCCGGGGGAGAAGCTGCCCTACCGGCCCGGCGTCGCCGCGCTCTATGGCGCCCTCGACGTGCCCGTGGTGCCCGTCGTTCTCAACTCGGGCATGCACTGGCCCAAGGGCTCCTTCAGACGCTATCCGGGCACCATCGTCATGGAGTATCTGCCGCCGATCCCGCCGGGGCTGCCGCGCCGCGAGTTCATGCAGCGCCTCGAAACGACGATGGAAGAGGCATCCCAGAGGCTCTTCGCTGAGCTTTATGGCGAACCGGAAGAGGCCGCGCCTTCGGAGGCCGACGTGGCCGGACCCGGACGGGCCGACGCGGCATAAGTCCACCGTCCAAATCGTCGGTCCAACAGTCGTCCGATCGCACTATATTGTGTGAAATGAGCCCGGCTGGTAGAGTGGGCGTACGGGAAACAAAGTGCGAACATTCGTGCGTATCCAGCCGGTGGATGAGTACGCGGTGACGCTGAGCCAGCCATGACCGAAATGCTGCCGATCTCGTCCCGCATCTGGGACATGAAGTACCGCCTGAAGGCGGCCG
>JAPPHR010000087.1 GCA_028820995.1 Rhodospirillales bacterium | reverse complement strand
GCAGGGGCAAAGAACGTGGATGCCCGCAACAAGTGCGGGCATGACGACGTGAGAGAGGCGCGGTCGGAGAGATCGCTCAGCGGCCCGACCGTGTGCAAATTAGCTTCACAAACAGGACACTAAGCCGGGCGGACCAGGGCGTGGCGCTTCTTGCCTGCGGAGAGCTTGATGCGGCCGTCGTCGCCGATGTCGTCGGGGCCGATGGCGCGGGTCTCCGAGTCGATCACCGTGCCGTTGATGCGCGCGCCGCCGCCCCGGATGAGCCGCCGCGCCGCGCCGCCGGATTCGCACAGGCCCGCGGCCTGAAACAGCGCGATCGCGGGGATGCCGGCCTCCAGGTCGCTTCGCGCAGCTTCGATGACGGGCAGGTCCGCCCCCGACTCGCCCTCCTCGAAGGTCCGGCGCGCAGTCTCGGCGGCGGCGGCGGCGGCCTCGGGGCCGTGGCAGAGGGTCGTCGCCTCGTTCGCCAGCAGCTTCTTGGACTCGTTCAGTTCCGCGCCTTCGAGCGTCTCGTGACGCGCGATCTCGTCGAGGGGAAGCTCGGTGAAGAGCCGCATGAAGCGGCCGACATCGGCATCGTCGGTGTTGCGCCAGTACTGCCAGTAGTCGTAGGGCGAGAGCCGCTCGGCATTGAGCCAGACGGCGCCCTGGGCGGTCTTGCCCATCTTCGCGCCGGAGGCCAGCGTGATGAGCGGCGTGGTCAGCCCGTAGACCTGGCGCCCATCGATGCGGCGCGCGAGCTCCACCCCGTTCACGATGTTGCCCCACTGGTCGGAGCCGCCCATCTGCAAGAGGCAATCGGCGCGGCGGGAAAGCTCGAGGAAGTCGTAGGCCTGGAGGATCATGTAGTTGAACTCCAGGAAGCTCAGCGGCTGCTCCCGGTCGAGGCGGAGCCGCACGCTGTCGAAGGTCAGCATCCGGTTGATGGAGAAATGGGCGCCCACGTCCCTGAGCAGCGGGATGTAGCCCAGCGTGTCGAGCCAGTCGGCGTTGTCGACGAGCAGCGCGTCGGAGGCGCCCTCGCCGAAGGTGAGGAAGCGGTCGAACGAGCGGCGGATGCCCCTCTTGTTGGTCGCGATGGCGTCTTCGGTGAGCAGCGCCCGCGATTCGTCGCGCCCGCTCGGGTCGCCGATCTTGGTCGTGCCGCCGCCGAGCAGAACGATGGGCCGGTGCCCCGTCTTCTGGAGCCAGCGCAGCATCATGATCTGCACGAGGCTGCCGACGTGCAGGCTGTCGGCCGTGCAGTCGAAGCCGATGTAGGCGGTGACGCGCTCCTTCGCCGCCAGCGCATCCAGGCCAGCGTCGTCGGTGCACTGGTGGATGTAGCCGCGCTCCGCAAGCACGCGCATGAAATCGGAGGAGAACACCGTCGCTCGACCCGCTGGCTGCCGCTCGGCCCGGCGGCCCGCGCGGGGCGCCTGGGCGCGCGGTCGTGTATCACAGGGGCGGCGGGCGGACAACGCGACGGCCTGCCGTCCGCGAGGCACCGATGAGCGGCAGACTCCCGGAGCGGCCGGTGTGGGCGCTCGGCATGATGAGCGGCACCTCGCTCGACGGGGCCGATGCGGCCCTGATCGAGACCGACGGCGTCACGGTTGCCGCGTTCGGCTCGTGGCGCACGGCGCCATATCCGGAGGACCTGCGTGCGCGGCTCCGGGCGGTGATCGAGGGGCGCGACGCGCGGGCAAGCGCCGAGCGCGCGCTCACCGCCTTCCATGCCGATCTCGCCGAAGCGCTGCTGGCCGAGGCCGGCGTGCGCAGGGAGGAGGTTGCCGTCGCGGGCTTCCCCGGCCACACGGTGAGTCATGAGCCCGCCGCCGGGCGCACCGATCAGATCGGCGACGGCGCGGGGCTGGCCCGGAGGCTCGGGATCGGCGTGGTAAACGATTTTCGGAGCGCCGACGTGGCAGCGGGCGGGCAGGGCGCGCCTCTGGTGCCGCTCTTCCATGCGGCGCTCGCCCGGCGCAGCGGGCTCGCCGCGCCGCTCGCCGTGCTCAACCTCGGCGGCGTCGCCAACGTCACCTGGATCGGCGGGCCGGCGGACGAGGACCTGCTCGCCTTCGACACCGGCCCCGGCTGCGCGCTGATCGACGACTGGGTGCTGGCCAAGACCGGCGCTCCGTTCGACCGCGACGGCGAACGCGCGCGTTCAGGAACGGTCGACCGGACCGCTCTGGACGCCCTGATGGCGCATCCCTACTTCGCCGCGCCGCCGCCGAAATCGCTGGACCGCAACGCCTTCGATCCGGCACCCGCGGGCGGCCTGTCGGCGGAAGACGGCGCCGCGACTCTGGTGGCCTTCACGGCGGAGGCCGTGCGCCGTGCGCTCGCGCACATGCCGGCGCCGCCACAGCGTTGGCTGGTGACGGGCGGCGGGCGATGCAACCCGGCCCTCGTGGCGGCGCTTGCCGAGCGCTTGCGTGTGCCTTGCGATCCGGTGGAGAGCGTCGGCTGGCAGGGCGATGCGCTGGAGGCGCAGGCCTTCGGCTTTCTCGCCGTCCGCAGCCGGCGCGGGCTCCCGCTCAGCCTGCCGCGCACCACCGGCATTCCCCGCCCTGTACGCGGCGGGGTCTTTCACCCGGCTTGAGCGGTCTTCACGCGAAGCGGCGGGCGACGTAGCGCTCGACGATATCCGCCAGGGTGTCGCGCTCGCGCTCGTAGAAGTGGCCCGCGCCCTGGATGATCTCGTAGTCGATCTCGATCTGGCGCTGGCTTTGCAGCTTGCTCGCGAGTTCCGCCACCTCGGGCTCGGGCACCAGATCGTCGGCGCCGCCATGGACGATCAAACCGGACGACGGGCAGGGCGCGAGGAAGGTGAAATCGAACTTGTTGGCCGGCGGCGAGACCGCGACGAAGCCTTCGATCTCCGGCCGGCGCATGAGGAGCTGCATGGCGATCCAGGCGCCGAAGGAGAAGCCGGCGATCCAGCAGCGGTCGGCGCTCGGGTTCTGGATCTGCAGCCAGTCGAGCACCGAGGCGGCGTCGCTGAGCTCCCCCTGGCCGTGGTCGTAGTGTCCCTGGGAGCGTCCGACGCCGCGAAAGTTGAAGCGGATGACCGAAAACGACTGCCGGCGGAAGGCGTGATAGAGCGCGTGCACGATCTTGTTGTTCATCGTGCCGCCGTGCTGCGGGTGCGGATGCAGCATCAGCGCGATGGGCGCGCGAGGATCCTCGGCCTGGTTGTAGCGCGCCTGGAGGCGGCCTTCGGGGCCGTTGATCATCACTTCCGGCATAGGCGACTCATCGGTTCGGGGCGCTTCAGACCAGGGCCAGGGCGCGACCGGCACCGGCGGCACGCGGTGGCCGCCCTCGCCGGCGCACCTCGCGCAGCATATACTTGACCCCCTGAGTCGGGATCTCTATATCCCCTCCATAACAGGGGAATCCTGGCCCGCAGCAGCGCCCTGCACTGGCCATTGATATACGGACGGCAGCATCATGTTCAAGCGTATTTGGGAAGACATCGGTTGCGTCTTCGGCCGCGACCCGGCGGTTCGCTCCAAGATCGAGGTGTTCTTCTGTTATCCGGGCTTCCACGCGCTGCTGTTCTACCACGTGGCGCACTGGCTCTGGGAAATGGGCTTTCGGCTGCTGGGCCGCTTCGTCTCCCACGTGGGGCGCATGGTCACGGGCATCGAGATCCATCCCGGCGCCAAGATCGGCCGCCGCTTCTTCATCGACCACGGCATGGGCGTGGTCATCGGCGAGACCTCGGTGATCGGCGACGACGTGACGCTCTATCACCAGGTGACGCTGGGCGGAGTCACCTGGTCGCCGGGCAAGCGGCATCCGACCCTGGGCGACGGCGTCGTGATCGGTGCAGGCGCCCAGGTGCTGGGCCCGATCACGGTCGGCCGCGACGCCCGCATCGGCGCCAACGCCGTGGTCCTGAAGGACGTGCCGCCCGGCGCCACCATGGTGGGCATTCCGGCGCGTGCCGCAGGCCCGACGGCGGCGAAGCCGGAAGCGTCGGCATTCGACGCCTACGGCACGCCCTCGCCCGACATCGCGGACCCGACGTCGCGCGCCGTCGATCGCCTGCTGGAGGAAGTCCGCGCGCTCAAGGGCCGCGTGGAGGAGCTGGAGCAGGCCGCGGCTGCGAAGCCTGATGCTGAGTTGCCCGACGGCGAAGCCGAGACGGGGGCCGGAGAAGCCGCGACGCCGATGGGTCGCCGCGCTGCGGGCGGCTAGGACCGACCCGTGAAGCTCGGCACTAGGGGCCGCTATGCGGTCATGGCGATGGCGGAGCTCGCGATGCGCACGGGCGGTGCGAGCGAGGCGCAGCCGGTGACGCTCGCCGAGATCGCGGCGCGGCAGGACATCTCGCAATCGTATCTGGAGCAGCTCTTCGGCCGTCTGCGCCGCGCGGGCCTCGTGCGGAGCGCGCGGGGGCCCGGCGGCGGCTACCGGCTGGCGCGGCCTGCGGCGGAGCTCAGGATCGCCGACATCGTCGTGGCGGTGGACGAGAACCTGCGCGCGACCCGTTGCCCGCCGGACGGACGCACGGGCTGCATGAAGGACGCAAGCCGCTGCGTCACCCACGATCTATGGGACGAGCTCGGCATCCATATCCACGATTTTCTCAACGCGGTCTCGCTCGAAGACGTGTGCGCGCGCCGGGTTCTCGGCATGAGCGACCGGCTGACGGGCGGCGGGCGCAGGTTCGCGGAGCAGGCGGCCGAATGAGCGACGCGGGCCCGATCTATCTCGATTACAACGCCACGGCGCCGATCAAACGCGAAGTGGTGGAGGCGGTGGCCGAGGCGATGATGCTGGCCGGCAACCCGTCGTCGGTCCACGGCTTCGGCCGCGACGTGCGCAAGCGCATCGAAGACGCTCGCGAGCAGATCGCGGCGCTGGTCGACTGCGCGCCGGCGGAGCTGGTCTTCACCGCTGGCGGCACCGAGGCCAACAACACGGCGCTGCGCGGCGCCGGCCGGCGGACGTTCATCGTGAGCGCCATCGAGCATCCCGCGATCCTGCGCACGGCCGAGGCCGTGGCGGAGGACCGCGTCGTTCTGCCGGTGGACGGCGACGGCGTGGTCGATATGGCCGCGCTAGACGAGGCGCTCGCCGCGCACGGGCCGCAAGCGCTGGTCTCCGTCATGCTGGCCAACAACGAGACCGGCGTGATCCAGCCGGTGGCCGAGATCGCGGCACGGGCGAAAGCGGCGGGCGCGCTGGTCCACTGCGATGCGGTGCAGGCGCCGGGCCGGATCCCGGTCTCCTTCGCCGGGCTCGGCGTCGACATGATGAGCATCGCCGCCCACAAGTTCGCGGGCCCCAAGGGGATCGGCGCGCTGGTCGTGCGCTCCGGCCTCGACATCGCGCCGCTCGTCACCGGCGGCGGGCAGGAGCGGGGCCTGCGCGGCGGGACCGAGAACGCCGCCGGAATCGTCGGCTTCGGCACCGCCGCCGTGCTCGCCCAGGACGACCTCGCGCGGGCGGGCGAGATCGCCGCGCTGCGCGATGGCGTGGAAAGCCGGCTGCGGGAGACCGAGCCCGACGTCGTCATCTTCAGCGAGGGGGCGGCGCGGCTCCCCAACACGAGCTGCCTCACCATGCCGGGCGTGCAGAGCGAAACCCAGGTCATGGGCCTCGATCTCACAGGCGTTGCGGTGAGCGCCGGTTCCGCCTGCTCGTCGGGCAAGGTCGAGCCGAGCCACGTGCTGCGCGCGCTGGGCGCGGCGGACGCGGTGGGCGGCTGCGCCATCCGCGTCAGCATGGGATGGGCCACGACCGAGGACGAGATCGAGCGCTTCCTGGGCGCCTGGCGGGCGCTCTATGCGGGCCTCACCAACCGCTGGAAGGCCGGCGTCTCCGCCGCCGCAGGATAGGCAGCAACCCTCCGGTGCCCACCATGACCTTCATCGACCCCGATGGCACGCGCCACGAGGTCGAGGCGCCCATCGGCGACTCCGTGCTGGATATCGCGTTCCGCCACGGCATCGACATCGAGGGTGCGTGCGAGGGCGCCATGGCGTGCTCGACCTGCCACGTCATCGTCGACCCCGCCTGGTACGGCAAGCTGGAGGAAAAGTGCGAGGACGAGGAGGACATGCTCGACCTCGCGCTCGGCCTCACGCAGACCTCGCGGCTTGGCTGCCAGATCGTCATCACCGAGGCCCTCGACGGGCTCGTGGTGACGCTGCCCGACGAAACCCACAGCATGATGTGATGGGGTAGGGGAGGCGGCGATGCCCGCGGGGCAGGAGGGGTTCTTCGCAGGCCTCCGCGACGCTGCGGGGGAGGACTGGCGGCAATATGTCGCGCATCCCTTCGTCAAGGGGCTCGGCGACGGCACGTTGCCGGAGGCCGCGTTCCGCCACTACCTGGTGCAGGACTACCTGTTCCTCATCCAGTTCGCCCGTGCCTACGGGCTCGCGGCCTACAAGGCGGACACGCTGGCCGAGATCCGCGCGGCGTCCGACGGGCTCAAGGCCCTCGTCGATGTGGAGATGGACCTGCACCGCGCCTACTGCGCCGACTGGGGGCTGGACGAGACGGCGCTGGAAGCGGCCGACGCCGACGGCGCCACGCTCGCCTATACCTCGTACGTGCTGGAGCGCGGGCTGGCGGGCGACCTGCTCGACCTGCGCGTGGCGCTGGCTCCCTGCGTCGTCGGCTACGGCGAGATCGGCGCCCGCCTCGCGGCCGATCTCTCCACCCGCACCGACGGCAATCCTTATGCGAGCTGGATCGAGATGTATGCCGGCGGGGAGTATCAGGCGTTCATGCGGGCCGAGATAAGCGCCCTCGACGGGCTTGCCGCGCGCCGCGGCGGCCCTGCCCGCTTCGATTCGCTTGCCGCTACCTTCCGCGCCGCGACGCGGCTGGAGGCCGCCTTCTGGCAGGCGGGCCTCGACGCCGCTTGAGGCCCTTCGGCGGGCCGGGCAACCCGTCTTGCGCCGATTCGTCGCCTCCCTATAGTGCGCGCCATGCCCGTATCCTCAATCGATCTCGGCCTTGGCCGCGGCGCGCGCGTGGTCGTCGCCATGTCCGGCGGCGTCGATTCGTCGGTGACCGCTGCGCTGCTGGCGGAGGCCGGCTGCGAGGTCGTCGGCATCACGCTGCAGCTCTATGCGTCGGGCGCCGCCCGCGCCAGGCCGGGTGCCTGCTGTGCCGGCGAGGACATCTACGACGCCCGCCGGGTCGCCGACCGGCTCGGCATCCGCCACTACGTCCTCGACTACGAGGAACGCTTCCGCGAGGCGGTGATCGACGACTTCGCCGATTCCTACCTGCGCGGCGAGACGCCGATTCCCTGCGTGCGCTGCAACGAGCGCGTCAAGTTCCGCGACCTGCTGGCCGTCGCCCGCGATCTCGGCGCCGACGCGCTCGCCACCGGCCACTACGTGCGGCGCGTCGACGGGCCGGGCGGGCCGGAACTCCACCGCGGGGTCGACGGCGCGCGCGATCAGAGCTACTTCCTCTTCGCCACGTCGCAGGAACAGCTCGAATTCCTGCGCTTCCCCCTCGGCGCCATGCCGAAGGAGCAGGTGCGCGCGCACGCGGAGCGCCTCGGCCTCGCCGTCGCCGCCAAGCCCGACAGCCAGGACATCTGCTTCGTGCCGGACGGGCGCTATGCCGGCGTGATCGAACGGCTCCGCCCCGGCGCGGCCGAGCCCGGCAACATCGTGGATCGCGCGGGCCGGGTCCTCGGCCGCCATGAGGGCATCATCCACTTCACCGTAGGCCAGCGCCGCGGCCTCGGCATCGCGGCGCCCGAGCCGCTCTACGTGCTCGCGGTCGATGCCGCCAGGCGCGAGGTCGTCGTCGGCCCGCAGGCAGCGCTGCTGCGCGACCGCGTCTTCACCGGCCCGCTCGCCTGGATCGGGACCGACAAGCCTGAGCCCGGCGCGGCGCGGGCCGTGGTGGCGCGGCTCCGCTCCAGCCATCCCGGCGCGCCGGCGCGTCTCGTGCGCATGGCGGACGGCACCGCCGAAGTCACGCTGGAAGAGCCGGAGGCCGCCACGGCGCCGGGGCAGGCGTGCGTGCTCTACGACGCGGACCGGGTGCTCGGCGGTGGCTGGATCACCGGCACCGGCCAGAGCGCCGCGCTGGCCGCCGCGAGCCGCGGAGCCATCGCAGCGGACGAGGCGGCGGCCGCGTGACACCGGACCGCAGCGCCCCGTGACCAAGCCCCGCTTGATCGCCGACAGTGAGACGCTCGCCGGGCTCTGCACGGCATGGCGCGAGTCGGCGTTCGTCACCGTCGATACCGAGTTCATGCGCGAGAACACCTTCCGGGCCAAGCTCTGCCTGGTGCAGGTCGGCGCACCCGGCATCGAGCCGGTCGCGGTGGACCCTCTTGCGAACGGGATCGACCTCACACCTCTTTACGACCTGCTGGCCCGCGCGCCGGTGCTCAAGGTCTTCCACGCGGCGCGCCAGGACGTGGAGGTGCTGCTGCCGCTCGCGGGCGGCGTGCCGCAACCCCTCTTCGACACCCAGATCGCCGCGATGGTGTGCGGCTTCGGCGAATCGGTCGGTTACGAGACGCTGGTCGCGAAGCTCGCGCAGGGGCGCATCGACAAGACCCAGCGCTTCACCGACTGGGCGCGCCGGCCGCTGACCGAGCGCCAGCTCAACTACGCGCTCTCCGACGTGAGCCACCTGCGTACGGTCTACGAGAAGCTCGCGGCGGAGCTGGAGCGCACCGGGCGGCGCTCGTGGCTCGACGAAGAGCTCGCCGTGCTCACCGACCGCGCCACCTACGAGGCACCGCCCGAGGAGGCGTGGCGTCGGCTCAAGGTGCGCGGCGGCAACCGGCGCTTTCTCGCGATCCTGCGGGAGCTCGCGGCCTGGCGCGAGGTCGAGGCGGACCGGCGCGACAAGCCGCGCGGGTGGGTCCTGCGCGACAACGCGCTGAGCGAAATCGCGGCCCAGCGCCCGCGCACGGTGGCGGAGCTCGCCAAGCTGCGCTCGCTGAGTCAGCGGACCGCCGAGAGTGCCACCGGCGCGGCGCTGCTCGATGCGGTCAAGCGAGGCCTGGCGCTTCCCGACGAGCAATGCCCGAGCCCGCCGCCGCGCAACGACAAGTCGGCGACGCCGGCAGCGCTCACCGACCTCCTCAAGGTGTTGCTGACCTTCAAGAGCGAGGAGACCGGCGTCGCCCGCCGGCTGATTGCCAGCGCCGACGATCTGGAGCGGATCGCCCGCGGGGAGACAGCGGGCGTGCCGGCCCTGCAGGGCTGGCGCCGCTCACTCTTCGGGGACGACGCGCTGGACCTCGTGAATGGCCGCCTCGCGCTCTCGGTGCAGCACGGCACGCTGCGCCTGCTCGCCTGCGACAGCGACGGTGCGGAAGACCGCCTGCAGGCGCCCGTTCGGCCGGTCGCTGCGGCGGAGGGGGGATGAGCGCGCCCGCTCCCCGGTTCGACGCCGCGCGGATGAGTGCCGACGACCCGCCGCCCCACACCCGAATCGGGCCCGACCCCGACGACCCGGCGTTCGTGCTGGTCTGCGACCATGCGAGCAACGCGGTGCCGGCCCACATGGAGCGCCTCGGCCTCGACCAGGCCGAGCTCGACCGCCACATCGGCTGGGACATCGGGGCGGCGATGGTCACCGAATCGCTTAGCGCCCGGCTGGATGCGCCGGCATTTCTCTCCGGCTATTCGCGCCTGGTCGTCGATTGCAACCGGCCGCTGGGCAGCCCCACGGCCATGCCGCCGGTGAGCGACGGCACGGTGGTGCCCGCCAACCGGGCGGTCTCGCCTGCGGAGGCGGCGGCGCGGACGGACGCGCTCTTCTGGCCCTACCACGACGCCATCGCCGCCTACCTCGACCGGGTGATCGGCGCGGGCGCGGTGCCGATGCTGATCGCGGTCCACAGCTTCACGCCGGTCTTCCAGGGCTTCGTCCGCCCGTGGGAGATCGGGCTGCTCTACGAGTACGACGACCGGCTGGTGCAGCCGCTGAAGGACGCGCTCGACGCGCTCCGCCCCGGCCTCACCATCGGCGACAACGAGCCCTACGCCATCATCGGCCCGTCGGACTATTCGATCCCAGTGCACGGCCAGGACCGCGGCCTGCCCCATGTCGAGTTCGAGGTGCGCCAGGACCTGATCGGCACGCGCGAAGGCGCCGAGGATTGGGCTGAGACACTGGCCGCCGTTCTAAGGCGGGTGCACGCGGAGCTGGCGCCGCTCGCCATCGAGCACCGGCTACCGGCCGGCGCAGGCGGCGCAGTGTAACGCTGGTCCGGTCCTCTCCGCCCGCAAGCCGGCGCGCGGAGAGGACCGCCGATGGAGTGTGCCGCGTTACTCGGGCTGCGGCACGATCCTGAGATAGGGTTTTGGCGCCTTCCAGCCGCCGGGGAAGGCCTTCTTGGCGTCCTCGTCGGAGACCGCCGGCACGATGATCACGTCCTCGCCCTGCTTCCAGTTCACCGGCGTCGCCACCTTGTGCTTCGCCGTGAGCTGGCAGGAATCGAGCACGCGCAGCACCTCGTCGAAGTTGCGGCCGGTGCTCATCGGGTAGGTGAGGGAGAGCTTGATCTTCTTGTCGGGCCCGACGAGGAAGACGGTGCGGACGGTGAGGTTGTCCACCGCCGTGCGCCCCTCCGAGGTCGTGCCGGCGCCCGCCGGCAGCATCTCGTAAAGGGTCGCGATCTTGAGCTCGGGATCGCCGATCAGCGGGTAGTTGACCGCGTGACCCTGCGTCTCCTCGATGTCCTTCGACCAGGCGTGGTGGTCGCTCACGCCGTCCACGCTGAGCCCGAGGACCTTGCAGTTGCGCTTCTCGAACTCGGACTTGAGCCCGGCCATGTAGCCGAGCTCGGTCGTGCAGACCGGCGTGAAGTCCTTGGGATGGGAAAACAGAATGGCCCAGCCGTCGCCGATCCAGTCGTGAAAGTCGATCGTTCCTTCGGTCGTGTCTGCCGTGAAGTTGGGTGCCTCGTCGCCAATCCTCAGTGCCATCGCCTGGTGTCTCCTCCTGAGCGTCCGCGCGCCGGCCTTCGCGCGGGCCCGCGGACTTGCCTAAATGGGGTCGAGCAGCCGCGCGCGCCCTCGCGCCCGCGGCCGCCGATGCTCAACAATGTGGTGTGCGAGGGCCGCCAGGCAAGCGCCCTTTTACCGGCGGACCCGCCCGGAAAATCCGGCTCAGAGCTGCGTGAGCATGTGCTCCGCGCTGCTCACGATCATCTCGGTCGGGTTCTCCTCCACGTTGAGGGCGGTGATCGTGCCGTCGTCGACGATCATGGAGAACCGGGTCGTCCGCTCGCCGAGCCCGAAGCCGCGCGCGTCGAGGGTGAGCCCCGTGGCCTGCGCGAACTCGCCGTTGCCGTCGGCCAGCATGTCGATGGTACCGCCGGCGCCCGTATCCTCGCCCCAGGCCTTCATCACGAAGGCGTCGTTGACCGACACGCAGGCGATCTGGTCCACGCCCTTGGCCTTGAGCGCATCGGCCTGCGCCAGGAAGCTCGGCACGTGCTTGGCCGAGCAGGTCGGCGTGAATGCGCCGGGGACGGCGAAGAGCGCCGTCTTCTTGCCGCCGAAGTAGTCGTCGCTCGATACGTCCGAAAGCCCGTCCGCGGTCAACATCTTGAAATTGACCGACGGCACCTTGTCGCCTGCGCTGACTGCCATGGTCTCCCTCTCCTCTGGCATGTTGCATCGCCGGGTCCGCCCCGGTTGGCGCGCACTATGCGAAGAGCGCCGCGGGAATGCAAACCCCGCGCGTGCCGCCGCCGGCGCGCGCTTCGCCTGCCCCTCCGCGCTCCGTTTTCCGCCGGGCGTGCGCGTGCTAGGGAATCCGGCAGCGGCAAGCGCAAGCGCGATCTGGGAGGTCCCATGCGGGCGGGCGGGCGATGACGGAGGCCTTACCCACACAGGCCGAGGTGGTGATCGTGGGCGGCGGCATTATCGGCTGCAGCATCGCCTACCACCTGACCAGGCTCGGGCGGCGCGACGTGATCCTGCTGGAGCGCGGGCACCTGACCGGCGGCACGTCGTGGCACGCCGCCGGCCTGATCAACCAGCTTCGCGCGACCTCCACGCTGACCGAGCTCGCACGCTACGCTGTCGGGCTCTACGAGTCGCTGGAGGCCGAGACCGGCCAGGCGACCGGCTTCCGCCGCAAGGGCAGCATGCCCATCGCGCGCACCGACGAACGGCTCACCGAGATCAGGCGCATGGCCGCGCTCGGCGACTGCTTCGGCGTCGAGGGCTATGAGATCGGGCTGAACGAGGCGAAGTCGCTCTATCCGTTGATGGACGTCTCGCGGATCAAGGGCGCGATCTACATCCCGGGCGACGGGCAGGCCAATCCGGTCGATACCGCGATGGCGCTCGCCAAGGGCGCGCGGGCGGGCGGTGCGCGCATCTTCGAGGAGACCGCCGTCACCGGCTTCGAGCGCAGGAACGGCGCAGTCTGCGGCGTCCGCACGGAGGGCGGCACCGTCGCTTGCGAGACGGTCGTCAACTGCGGCGGCGTCTGGGCCCGCGAGATCGGGCTGATGGCCGGCGTGAGCGTGCCGCTCTACGCGGCCGAGCACATGTACGTCGTGACCGACCCGATCGAGGGGCTCTCCCCCGACGCGCCGATCGTCCGCGACACCGACGGCTACATCTATGTGAAGGAGGACGCGGGCCGGCTGCTCGTCGGTTGCTTCGAGCCCGTGGCCAAGCCGCTGCCGCTGGAGAAGCTGCCGGCAGGCGCCGAGTTCGTCGAGCTGGAGGAGGACTGGGACCACTTCGAGCTGCCGATGACCAACGCGATCGAGCTCCTGCCGGTGCTCGAGCAGGCGCCGATTCGCCAGTTCATGAACGGGCCCGAGAGCTTCACGCCGGACAACAAGTTCGTGCTCG
>JAPPHR010000067.1 GCA_028820995.1 Rhodospirillales bacterium | reverse complement strand
CGCCAGCAGCCACGGGCGGGCCGGGTCGAGCGGCAGCGCGTCCGCGAGCGCGCGCCGGGCCGCGTCGCGGTCGGCGACCCGGTAAGGCGCGGGGTCGAGAAAGGGCGCGAGCCGGTAGAGGCGTGCGGCGCCCGTGACGAGCGGCCTGATGCTGTCTTCGTCCTCGTCCGTAAACGAGAGCACCGCGCGTGCGCGGGCGATGGCGCGGGCCGTGAAGGAGAGCCCGTCCGCGTGGGTGCCGCCGGCCTCGGCCTTCGCGTAGGACGCGCCCGCCAGCAGGTAAGGAATGCCGAGCGTCTCGGCTACCACGGGGCCGATCAGGTCCGGCGCGGTGTGGTGCAGATGGCAGGTGAGCCACGCCTCGGGCCGTGCTGTGCTCGGCAGGTCGCGGTATGTGGCGACGAGGCGGGTCGCGTGCCTGACGGCTTTTCGCTCCGGCAGCGCCTGCCTGCGGCCCTCTTCGCCGCCCGTGTCGCTGCGAAACTCGGAGGGCGCAAGCACCAGATGACCGGCGACCTCAAGCGCCCGCGCGAGCAGATTCACGAGTGCCGGCCCGCCCCGCCCCGTGGCCGGATCGGGGCGATCGGTGGGGGTGTAGAGCGCGATCCGCATGTCACGCCACGGGCAGCGGTGCCCGCGCCGCACGGGGATTTGCGCCCCGTGCCCTCCATCGGCAATTATCCGGCGCCAGCAACAGGGAGGACCCCCGGTGACCGAAACGCCCCTCAACGAGGCCGAATTGGCGGCGCTCCGCGCCTACGACACGCCCACGATCTGCAACGCGCTCGAAATCGTCTGCCCCGACCGCCGCGCCCTCGGTTTCACGACCGAGACGCTGATCTGCTCCTTCCCGGAGCTCCAGCCGATGGTGGGCTATGCGCGGACCGCGACGATCCGCTCGATGGAGAAGCCCGCGAAGGACGGCGACGCGATGAACGCCGACCGCGTCGCCTACTACCGCTACGTGGAGGAAGGCCACGGTCCCTCGATCATGATCATCCAGGACGTGGATTCCCGGCCGGGCGCGGCCTCCTGGTGGGGCGAGGTGCATTCCGCCGTGCACCAGGCGCTCGGCTGCCTCGGCGTCGTCACCAACGGCGCGGTGCGCGATCTCGACATGATCGCCGACGGCTTCCAGTTCCTCTCCGGCACGGTGGTGCCCTCCCATGCCTGGGTCCATCTGGTGAGCCACGGCGAGCCGGTGGACGTGTGCGGCATGCTGACGCACTCGGGCGACCTGGTGCACGCCGACCGCCACGGTGCGGTGATCATCCCGCACGAGGCGGCGCGCGACGTGGCGGCGGCGGCCGAGCTCTGCATGCGCCGCGAAGCGCCGATCCTCGCTGCGTGCAAGGAGCCGGGCTTCTCGGCCGACGTGATGGAACGGGTCTTGCGCGAGGCGAAGGAGATTCACTAGCGCCCGGCGGCGGCGCGGGAGGCGGCGCGGTCGCGGGTGGCCGCGCCGAACGCGCCGAAGATCGCCATCGAGAACGGATCGTCGGTGACCTTCCATTCGGGGTGCCACTGGACGCCGAGGGCGAATGAAGGGGCGTCACCGACCCGAACGGCCTCGATCTGACCGTCGGGCGCGGTCGCCTCGACCGTGAGCCGCGGGGCGAGGCGATCGATCCCCTGCGCGTGCAGGGAGTTGACCGCGACGTCCGCATTCGGCCAGAGCGAGGCGAGCAGGCCGCCGTCTGCAAGCGTCACGTCGTGCGCCGGCCCGTACTGCACGTCGCGGGGCTCGTTGTCGTTCGAGCGATGATCGATCCTTCCCGGCACGTTGTGAACCTGCTGGTGGAGGCTGCCGCCGAGTGCCACGTTGAGCTCCTGCACGCCGCGGCAGATACAGAAGATGGGAACGCCCCGTTCGATCGCAGCCCGGATGAGCGGCAGCGTCGTCGCGTCCCGCTCGGGGTCGTGGAGCGTGCCGTTGGCGCTCGGCGGCCCGTCGTAGCGGGCGGGCTCCACGTTCGACGGGCTGCCGGTGAACAGCAGGCCGTCGAATCGGTGGAGGACGGTGTCGAAATCCAGCGCCGGGCCGAACGCGGGCAGCGTGAGCGGCAGGCCGCCGGCGGCCTCGGCAACCGCCCGCATGTACTTGTCGCCAACGACGTGGAAGGGGTGGATGCCGATCTCCCGCGCGCACGCAGGCAGGCCGATCAACGGAACCGGCGCATCGCTCATGGCGGCTCAGCTAACACGGGGCGTATCTGCGGGCAAGAAGCCGCCGCGCCGCTGGATGCGTGCGTAGACCGCACCGAGGCCGATGCCGCGCACCGCGTAGAGCAGCGTCATCGCGAGCCAGAGCCCGTGATTGCCCATCGGCTCGCGCAGGAGCCACGCGCAGGGCACGAAGACGACGAAGGCCAGCAGCATGTTGTTCCGCATGTGGGCGGTGCGCGTGGTGCCGGTGAACACGCCGTCGAAGAAGATGCCCCAGACCGCCACCAGCGGCATGGCGATCAGCCAGGGGAGGAAGTCGTAGGCGACGGCGCGCACGTCCTCCAGGTCGGTGAGCACGCGGACGATCGGCGCGCCGGCAAGGCCGTAGACGGCGACCGATAGCAGGGAGAGCAGAAGGCACCAGGCGAGGCAGGCGCGGATGGCGCGGGAGAGATCCTCGCGCCGCCTGGCGCCGAGCGCGCGGCCGGTGAGCGCCTCGGCGGCGAAGGCAAAGCCGTCGAACGCGAAGTTGAAGAAGATCACGAAGTTGAGCAGCACCGCGTTCGCGGCCAGCACCACGTCGCCCTGGCGCGCGCTCAACGTGGTGAAGAGCGCGAACGCCGTGACCACGAGGAGCGTGCGCAGGAAGATGTCGCGGTTGATGCCGAGGAAGCGGCGCATCGCCGCAACATCGAGGAGGGCGCCGGCGCGCCAGCGGCCGCGATGGCGGCGGGCGAGACGGGCGGTGACGGCGGCACCGAGGATCATGCCGGCATAGTCGGCGGCCACGGTGGCCCAGGCGGCGCCGGCGACCGCGAGCCCGAAGCCCAGCACCAGCACCAGGTCGAGCACGATGTTGATGCCGTTGACCGTCAGCAGCAGCACGAGCGCGGCGCGGGTGTTCTGCATCCCGATGAACCAGCCGACGAGCGCGATGTTCGCCAAAGCCGCAGGCGCGGCCCAGATGCGGATGAAGTAATAGCGCATGCCCTCGCCCGCGACCGCCTCGCTCGGCTCCACCAGATAGAAGGCGAGCCAGCCGATCGGCCCCTGCAGCGCGAGGAGCGCCACAGCCAGCACCAGGGCGATGAGGAGCGCGCGGGCAAGCGTGGCGCGGGCGGCATCGAAGTCGCGGGCGCCGAATGCCTGGGCGGTGAGCCCGGTGGTGCCCATCCGCAGAAAATTGCAGCCGAAGTAGACCGTGTTGAAGATCAGCGCGCCGACCGCGACCGCACCGAGAAAATGCGGCTCGGGCAGATGGCCGATCACTGCCGTATCGACCGCCCCGAGCAGCGGGACCGACAGGTTGGAGACGACCATCGGCCAGGCCAGGCGCCAGACCCGCCGGTGCCAGGCCCACTCGCGCAGCAAGGGGGAGCGCCGCGTCAAGGCCCAGCCTCCGGCGGCCGCTCGCGCGCCGCCTGGCGCTCAGCGATTGGTGGGCGGCTTGTTGCGCGGATCGTCAAACACGAAGAGCCGGCGCGGCAATCTGATGTTGGTCTTGAGATCGTGCAGGGTGACGACGGTCACGAGGCCCTGGGCGTCGGTCACCCGCCAACGAAGCAGGCGCAGCGGGTCGGCATCCAGGACCAGGGTCAGGCTGCCGCCGCGGGGGTCGTCCTCGTGCACCACGGTGACCTCGATGACCCCTCGGCTCTCCGAGAATCCCGTGACCTCCAGGTCCTCGCCGAAGCGCGTCACCTCGCGCGTGAGCGCGCCGAGCGGGGTCTCGTAAATGAACCAGTCGTTGATCTGGCCGAGCTCCTTGTCGTGATAGTGGATCCAGAGCCCGTCGCCCACGATGAGCACCGGCACCGGCGGCGCGTATTCCACGCGGAGCAGCCCGGGCCTGCGCATGTAGATGACCCCTTCGGCGGGCTCGCCGTCGGGCCCGACCTGCTTGAAATCCGCTTTCAGGGTCTGGAGCCCGTTGAGATAGCGCTCGACGGCCGCGAGCGATTCCTGCGCTGCCCCGTCAAGGGCGAGGGAGCCCGATTCCTGGGCCTGCGCCGGTTGCCCGGCGGCAAGCCAGACGGCGAACATGGGCGCGAGGCAGAGGAGTGCTACGGCGCGGATCGGCTTCGGCATGAAGAGGAATGTAGGGTGCCTAGGGCCTGCCAACAACCGCAGCCCCTGAGAGCTCAGCCGGCGGCGTGGTCGGAGACCAGAACTTCGCGCTTGCCGACGTGGTTGGCCTGGCTGACCACCCCTTCGCTCTCCATCCGCTCGATGATGCGGGCGGCGCGGTTGTAGCCGATCTGAAGATGGCGCTGAACGAAGCTGGTGGAGGCCTTGCGCTCGGCCGCGACCAGGGCCACGGCCCGGTCGTAGAGGGGATCCTGCTCCGCGTCCTCGTCGATCCCCGCGCCGGCCGCCTCGGGCTCCTCGGTGATGCCCTCGATGTAGTCGGGCTGCCCGCTCGCGCGCAGGAAGTCGGTCACGCGCTCGACCTCGGCGTCGCTGACGAAGGGGCCGTGCACCCGCGTCACGCGCCCGCCGGCGCCGAGATAGAGCATGTCGCCCTGCCCCAGCAGCTGCTCGGCGCCGGCCTCGCCCAGGATGGTGCGGCTGTCGATCTTGGACGTGACCTGGAAGCTGATGCGCGTCGGGAAGTTGGCCTTGATCGTGCCGGTGATGACGTCGACCGAGGGCCGCTGCGTCGCCATGATCAGGTGGATGCCGGCGGCGCGCGCCATCTGCGCCAGCCTCTGCACCGCGCCCTCGATGTCCTTGCCGGCGACGAGCATGAGATCGGCCATCTCGTCCACGACGACGACGATGAACGGCATCGGCGTGAGGTCGATCTCGAATTCTTCGTGGATCGGCGTGCCGGTCTCGGCATCCATGCCGACGTTGACCCGCCAGGTCAGGCGCTCGCCCTTCTCCCGCGCTTCCGCGAGCCGCTTGTTGTAGCCCGAGATATTGCGCACGCCGAGCTTCGACATCGCCTTGTAGCGGGTCTCCATCTCCCGCACGGTCCATTTCAGCGCGACGACCGCCTTGCCGGGCTCGGTCACCACGGGCGTCAGCAGGTGCGGAATGTCGTCGTAGACCGAAAGCTCCAGCATCTTGGGATCGATCAGGATCAGCTTGCACTGGTCCGGCGGCAGCCGATAGAGGAGCGAGAGGATCATGCTGTTGATCGCAACCGACTTGCCCGAGCCCGTGGTGCCGGCGACCAGCAGGTGGGGCATGCGGGCGAGGTCGGCCACCACCGGATTGCCGCCGATATCCTTGCCGAGCGCGAGCGTCAGGTTGGAATCAGTGCTCTCGAAGCTGGCGCTCGCCAGCAGCTCCCGCAGCAGCACGGTCTCGCGCTCGCCGTTGGGCAGCTCGATGCCGATGACGCTCCGCCCCGGGATCGTGGCGGCACGGACCGAGATCGCGCTCATCGAGCGCGCGATGTCGTCGGCGAGCCCGATCACCCGCGAGGTGCGCGTGCCGGGTTGCGGCTCCAGCTCGTAGAGCGTGACCACCGGCCCCGGCCTGACCTGGGCGATCTCGCCGAAGACCCGGAAATCCTCGAGCACGGAGATAAGCATCTCCGCGTTCTGCCGCAGCGCCTCTTCGCTGACCCCGTGCCCGCGGCCGGCGCCGTCCGCATCGGCCAGCAGGGCGAGCGGCGGCAACGTGTATTCCTCGCTTTCCTCCAGGTTGAGGTCGGGCTGACGCTCCTTCTTCTCCCGCTTGCCCGGTTTCACCCTGCGCCGGGGCTTCTCGACGATGCTGGGCTCCGGCGGCCGGTCCTCGACTTCGCCCGGCGCGGGCGGCAGCAGGCTGGGCTCGCGCCGCTGCGCGCGATCCGCCTTCGCTTCCGGCCGCTCGCTCCGCTTGAGCCGGAAGGCGCGGGCAGGTTTCTCGTCGACCTCGTCGCGTTCGTCGCTCTCGCCTGCCCTGCCATTGGTCCAGCGGACAAGCCATAGAGCACCGCGCAGCGTGTACCGCAACGCCCCGTAGGCGCCCCGCAAGAGCACGCGCCACTCCCTCCACGGAACCCCCAGGGCGACCACCAGCGCAAGCGCGGCGGCGAGAAGGAAGACCGCCCCGATAGCGGCGGTGGCGACCCCGGCGCTTCCGAGCCCGAGGGCGTGGAACTGGGACAGCAGCAGCCCGCCGGCCGCCCCACCGGCGCCTGACGCAGCCGGCCAGCCGGCCAGGCCCAGCGATGCGCAGCCGACGGCGGTGAGCAGGACCGACAGCGGCGCCAGCGCGAGCCGGAAGAGCCGCCGCGTCAGCCCGCGATGGCTGAGCAGGGCCCAGGCCCAGGCGGCGAGAATGAGAGGCAGCAGGCCGGCGGCGATGCCGAGCCACTGCAGCAGCAGGTCCGCGCCATAGGCGCCGGGGTGGCCGATGAGATTGGCCGGCACGGCGTCGCTTGCACTGTTGAAGGAGGGGTCGGCCGCGGAATAGGTGATCAGCGAGGCGCCCACGAGGACGGCGAGGCCGCCGAGCGAAAGCCCCGCGAGCTCACTCAGCCGGCGGGCGAAGAATGTCCCCGAGCCCGAAGGCAGGAGCGGCGTGCGCGCGTCGCGTGCGGTGTTTGCTACCAACTGCAACCCCGAGGTGCGTGTCCCAACGAATCGAACACTGCTTCCATTACAGGGGGTTATATAATTCGGCTACGGGAGAGTCAAAACTGCGGTTTTGGATCAAACCAAGTACGCGTATCCGACCGCAGCGATCGAAGCCCCGGGCCCGATTGTGTGCGACGATACGCAATCAGAGACCGAATGCGGGGGCCAGCGACCATGGACACTCTCAAGACCCGTCTGCAGAAGATCCTCGACGACTACGTGGCAGAGGGCATCGTCGGCGTATCGCTCGCGCTGCGGGCGCCGGGAGAGGAGGAGATCCTGATCGCCAGCGGGCTCGCCGAGCGCACGCGCCAGGAGCCGCTGAAACCCGCCCACCTCTTCCGCATCGCGAGCTGCACCAAGACCTACGTGGCGGCCTGCCTCCTGCAGCTCGTTCGGGAAGGCCGGGTCGATCTCGACGAGCCCATCGCCCGCTGGTTCCCCGACCTGCCCAAGGCAGACAGGCTGCCGGTCCGCATCCTCGTCAATCACCGGAGCGGCCTGCCTGAGTTCGAGAACCACATGCCGATGATCTCCGACCGCGTCTGGACGCCGCAGGAGATCGTGGACTTCGCCTTCGAGGTGACCGGGCAGGGGGAGCCCTGGGGCACCATGCAGTACAACAACACCGGCTACATCCTCGCCGGCATGATCGTCGCGCAGGAGACCGGCAGCACGCTGAGTCAGGCGCTGCGGGCGCGCCTGTTCGAGCCGCTCGGCCTCGACGACACCTGGGTCGGCACCGACGAGCCTTACCCCGCCGGGCGCATGGCCCGCGCCTACTTCCACAGGCAAGACGAAGACGGCCAGTGGGATATCGCCGGTGCCGGCGAGCCGGTGGACGGCTGCTGGGATTCGACCGACTGGTTTCCGCTTTCCGGCGCCAACGCAGCGGGCGACATCGTTGCCACGCCGCGCGATCTCATGCGCTGGATCGACGCCCTCTTCGCCGGCGAGGTGCTGGACGATGCCCGCCTGCATGAGATGGCCGGCAATCTAAAGGAGGCGAGCTTCCCCGGCGCGCCGATCACGGCGAACGGGCACGGCATCCTTGTGTCCACGATCGACGGGCTGGAGATCAAGGGCCACATCGGCCAGCTTCCGGGCCACACCACCTGCACCGGCCACCACGAAGCCTCCGGCGTGAGCGCGACGCTCTGCCAGAATTCCGGGGCGGGCGACTTCGATTCGTTCTATCTCACCGGCATCCACGCCCCCTTCGCCGCGTGCTTCCGCACCGCCGGCGCAACGCCTGAGCGTTGACGCGCGCCTTGCTATCTTCGATCATTCCCTTCTCGGGAGCGGGCGCCGAATAAGATCAAGAGCGAAAGGGAGGCTCTCCGGTGCGGGAGGCTCGATCCGAGAGGGACATCCGCGAATACGGGGACCCGTGAACGGCGCCCATTTTCCGCACCGCAGCCACGAAAGGGAGATGGAAGATGACGGGTAAACGTCCGAAGCCTTTGCTTTGGCTTGCTGCGGCCGCATTGGCCCTCGGCATGGCCGTGAACGCCGGCGGCGCCTTGGCGCAAAAGCCCAATCCGCTGCCGGATTGCTTCAAGCCCTGGGACGAGAACACGGGGACGATCAGCTATCCGGAGCGCGAGGGGCCGTTCCGCGTCGCCCTCGCCAACGGGTTCGCCGGCAATGACTGGCGCATCGAGATGATCCAGAGCCTCAAGGCGTGGGCAAGGCGGGCGGAGAACGCCGCAGACATCGCCGAGCTCAAGATCGTCAGCACCGGCACCGACGTGGCGGCGCAGATCTCGGCGATCGACAACATGATCGCCGCCGGTTTCGACGCGATCATCTTCATCGCAGTCAACCCGACGGCGTTCACCGGCGTGATCAAGCGCGCCAAGCGCGCGGGCACGATACTCGTGCCGTTCGACAACATCCTCGATACCGACGAGGTGGTGCAGCTCAACGAGCCCCAGCTCGAGCTCGAAGGCACCAAGGCGCGGGCGGTGGTCAAGCACATGGTCCGGAAGAGCGGCAAGGTGCTCGAAGTGCGGGGGCTGCCCGGCAACTCGGTGGACCGCGACCGCTCGATCGGCATGCACCTGGTGTTCGATCCGATCGAGGACGTGGAAGTGGTCACGGTGATCGGCAACTGGGACACCGGCACCGTGCAGAAGGTCGTGGCCGACGCCATCGCGACCCACGGGCATTTCGACGGCATGGTGCTCCAGCACGGCACCGTCGGCGCCATCAACGCCATTCTCAACGCCGGGCACGATATCGTGCCGATCGGCGGCGATGGCGAGAACGGCGCCCGCAAGCTGATGGCGAAGCACAACGTGCCGGGAGCCTCGGTCACCCAGGCGCCGGCGATGTCGGCGATTGCCATGCAGGCCGCGATCGCGCTGCTCAAGGGCCACGAGCTGCCGACGATGATCGCGCTGCCGCTGCCCTACGTGCTGAGCGAGGATCTGGAGGAGGGGGTCAACTACTTCCCGGATCTTCCCGACGTGATCAATCTGGGGAGCGGATTTCCCGCGTGCGGTACGGCGCTCACCGCCGCGGAAGTGCTGGCTGAGACTGCGGAAGACGAGTAGGCCAGTGTTGCACGGTTCGCCCGCCACGTGCGGGCGAACCCGCTCTTTGGGATCTCTCCATGTCTGATCGAGGCGGCGCCGATGCGCCGTTCCTCGAAATGGTCGGGATCGCCAAGCACTATGGCGGCGTGCACGCGTTGCAGGACGTCGACTTCGCGTGCCGCCGCCATTCCATCCACGCCGTGCTGGGCGAGAACGGCGCGGGGAAGAGCACGCTCATCAAGATCGCAGCCGGCGTCGTCCGGCCCGACGCCGGCACGATGCGGCTTGCGGGCGAGGAGGTCCGCTTCGCGACGCCGCCGGAGGCCATGCGGCAGGGCATCGTCTGCGTCTTTCAGGAGCTCTCGCTCGTTCCCGACCTCTCGGTCGCGGACAACATCTTCATCACGCAGCCGCCCGGAAAATGGGGCTTCATCGATCGGCGGCGCCAGCGCCGGCGCGCCGAGGCCCTGCTTGCGCGTGTGGGCTGCGAGGACATCGATCCGCTGGAGCGCGCACGCAACCTGCCGCTCTCGCGCCGCCAGCTGGTGGAACTCGCGACCGCGCTCGCGCGGGACCCCAAGGTTCTGATCCTGGACGAGGCGACCTCTGCGCTCACCGCGCGCGACGTGGACGCCGTGTTCCGCATCCTGCGCGAGCTGCGCGACGAAGGGCTCGCGATCCTCTACATCTCGCACCGCATGACGGAGATAGAGGCGATCGCCGATACCTGCTCGGTGTTCCGCAACGGCCGCCATATCGAGACCTTTCCGCAGGCCGACCGCTCGCGCGACGAGATCGTCCACATGATGATCGGGCGCGAGATCAGCCAGGTCTATCCACCCAAGCCAGCGGCGGCGACGAACGGGACGCCTTCGCTCGAGATCGAGAATCTGACCTGGCAGGACCGCCTGCGCGATATCTCGCTCACCGCGGCGCCGGGCGAAATCGTGGGCCTCGGCGGCCTCGACGGCCAGGGTCAGCGGGAGCTCCTTCTCGCGCTCTTCGGCGCGCTCAGGGGCGTGCGCGGCACGGTCCGCATCGACGGCCGGCGCGCGCGGATCGGGAGCCCGGCCCAGGCAAAGTCGACACGCAACGGGATCGCCATGATCCCCGAAGACCGCAAGACCGAAGGCCTCATGCTGCCGATGAGCGTGCGCGAGAACCTGACCATCGCGGGCCTCAGCAAGATGATGCGTCATGTGGTGATCGACCCCAGGCGCGAAGGCGCCCGCGTGGACGAGCTGGTCGAGCGGCTCAACATCAGGGTCGGCAATGTCCGCGACGCGGTCGCCAGCCTCTCCGGCGGCAATCAGCAGAAGGTCGTGATCGCCAAGTGGCTCGTTACCGAGGCCCGGATCCTGCTGCTCATGGACCCGACCCGCGGCATCGACGTCGGCACCAAGCAGGAGCTCTACGGGCTGATGCGCCAGCTTGCCGACGAGGGCGCGACGATCCTCTTCTACACCTCGGACTACGACGAGCTGGTCGGCATGTGCGACCGGGTATTCATCCTCTATCAGGGCGCGGTCCAGCACGTGTTCGCGGGCGCTGAGATCAGCGAGCGCAACATCGTCCGCGCCTCGTTGAACCTGTCGCTGGAAGACGTCAGCGAGGACGCCGCCGGATGAGCGGCCTGCTGCTTCACCTGCGCCAGAACTACGGCGCGGTGCTGGCGATCACCATCTTCGTTATTCTCTTCGTGGTGTTTCTCTCGCTCCACCCGCGCGGGCCGTCCGTCTACGTCATGACGACGGCCTCCAACACCGGCGCGGCCTTGGCCTTCGTTGCGATGGGCCAGACGCTGCCGGTGCTCACAGGCGGGCTCGATCTCTCCATCGGCTCGATCCTCGCGCTCTGCAATGCGCTCGCCTCCGAGGTCGTGAACGGCTCGCCGGAACGGGTCGCGCTCGGCGTCGTGCTGGTGCTGCTCACGGGCCTCGCCTGCGGGCTCATCAACGGCATCGTCGTGGTCTACGGCCGCATCCAGCCGATCATCGCGACGCTCGCGAGCGGCGCCGTCTACACCGGGCTGGCGCTGCTGATCCGCCCCATCCCCGGCGGCGAGATCGACGATGTGCTGAGCGAGGCGATGACCTACGAGACCTTCGGGGTCATTCCCACCTCGCTCCTGCTGATCGTGGCGGTCGTGCTCCTGATCTGGGTTCCGTTCAAGAACTCCGTGCTGGGCCGCGGCGTCTATGCCGCAGGCTCGTCGGAGGTCGCGGCCTACATGTCGGGCGTGCGGGTAGACCGTTCCAAGCTCGCGGCCTATTCGCTCGCCGGCCTCTTCGCGGCGATCGGCGGGCTCTTCCTCGGCTTCCAGACCTTCAGCGGCGATGCGCTGATCGGCGTGCCCTACACGCTGAACTCGATCGCCGCGGTTGTGATCGGCGGCACGTCTCTCTATGGCGGCATCGGCGGCGTCATCGGGTCGATCTTCGGCGCCTACATTCTGCGCACCATCAACGGCGTGATGTTCTTCGCAGGCGCGCCCCCGCTGGCCCAACCGCTGTTCGAAGGCATCATCCTGCTGGGTGCGGTGGCGCTCGCGGCCTTGCGCGTGGTGCGCATCCGCAACCGCCTCGAGGTCATGGACTGATGGTCCGGCACGTGCTCTCCCCGCAAGGACCTGCCGCCGCCGTCCTGAAGCGGGTGGACCGCCCGGTCCTGGTCGCGTTCTGCTTCATCCTGGCCCTGATCTTCGCCGGCAGCGCCTACTTCCCGCAGGTCCTCACGGCGACCTATCTGCTGCAGCAGCTGCAGATCGCCTCCTTCCTCGGCGTCCTCGCCACGGGCGCGATGCTGGTGATCCTGCTCGGCCACATCGATCTCTCGATCCCCTGGACCTTCACCGGGGCGGCGATCGTCGCGACCGCTCTCGCCGGCATCGAGGGCACCGGCCCGCTCGCGTTGGCTGCGGTGCCCGCGGGGCTCGCGTTCGGCGCCCTGGTGGGCCTCGCCAACGGCCTCGGCGTCGCCTACCTGCGCGCGCCGTCGATGATCTGGACCCTCGGCATGAACGCCCTGATCCTCGGCATCTCGGTGTTCTACACCGGGGGCTTCGCGCCCACGGGCGCGCCGACGGAGTTCATGCGCGCTGCCAGCGTCGGCCGTGCCGTGCTCGATATCCCGAACGCCATTTACGTCTGGGTCATCCTCGGCGTGACCGCGGTCTTCATCCTCAAGCTGACGCCGCTCGGGCGCTACATCTACGCCATCGGCAACCGGGAGACGGCGACCTACCTCTCGGGCGTTCGCACCCGGCTGGTGCTGGTCTTCTGCTTCGTGTGGGCAGGGACGTGCAGCGCCGTCGGCGGCATGCTGCTGGCGGGCTATGCGAACCAGGCCTATCAGGCCATGGGCGATCCCTACCTCCTGCCCACCATCGCGGCCGTCGTGCTGGGCGGCACGCACATCCTGGGCGGGCGCGGCACCTATTCGGGCACGGTCATGGGCGTCGTGCTGCTGACGCTCTTGTCGAGCATGCTGTCGGTCATGCAGATGCAGGAGGCCGGCCGCCAGATCATCTACGGCGGCGTGATCATCGTGATGCTGCTGGTCTACGGCCGCGGCGGCAAGATCCAGGGTTAGCTTGGCGGCAGTCCCGCGGTGAGGCCGCCGTCGATCACGAGTGCCGTGCCGGTCACCCAGCGGGCCTCGTCGGAAGCGAGGTAGAGGAACGCGCCCGCGATCTCGGCGGGCTGGCCCATGCGGCCCAGCGGGTGGGCGGCCTCGACCGCAGTCCGGCTGGCGGCAGGGTCGTCCTGCGCCTCGAAGTACGTCAGGCTCATCTTCAACAGTTTGGGCTCTGATTTTGTGATCGGCGGCGGAAGAAA
>JAPPHR010000053.1 GCA_028820995.1 Rhodospirillales bacterium | reverse complement strand
GGGCGACCGGCGCCCGCTCGCTGCCGACGCCGGGGTCGACCACGCAGACGAAGACGGCGCCCGGCGGAAAGGCCGGTGCGAAGGCTGCGAGCAGATAGGCGGCGGGCACCGGATCGCAGGCGGGCAGGTCGTCCGCGAGGTCGATCACAGGCGTGCCCGGCGCCTCGCGCGCAAGCACCGCCTTCATCTGGCCCGTGTAGGGTCCGCCCGGCCCGAAGTCGGTGAAGAGGACGATCACGCGCTGCCTGTTTGCGCCGGCGGGTCGTCGAGGTTGTCCATGCCCATGTAGGTGTCGAACATGCCGTCGACACCGAGCAGCTGGCCCGAGATGTGGCGGCCGGAGTCGGAGCAGAGATAGAGCGCGAGGTCCGCGATTTCCTGCTCCGTGATGCTGGTGCGCATGGCGATGTTGCGCAGGATGAGCGCCTGCATCTCCTCGACCGTGCGGCCGGCGGCCTCGGCCTTGGCGCGGATCACCCGCGCGCCCCGCTCGTTGAGGATGTAGCCCGGCAGGATGGCGTTGACGCTGATCTGGGCGGGGCCGAGCTCGATCGCCAGCGTCTTGGTGAGCCCGGTGATGGCGAACTTCGACGTCGCGTAGGGCAGCCTGAGCGGGAAGCCCATGCGGCCCGCGGTGGACGAGATGTTGACGATGGCGCCGCGGCCGGCCGCGCGCATGAGCGGCACCGCGCGCCGCGCGCAGTAGAACTGGCCGGAGATGTTCACCGCGATCGTGCGGTCCCAGTCGCGGGGGTCGATCGCCTCCACGTGCGCGGTGGGGCCGGCGATGCCTGCGTTGTTGACGAGGATGTCCACGCCGCCCATGGCCTCCGCCGCAACCTCGAACAGCCGGTCGACCTGGGCGGGATCGGCCACATCGGCCTCGATCGCCCCGATCCCCTCGCTGCGCACGTCCTCCACCAGCGGGGGTTGGACGTCGCAGGTGAAGACCTCGGCGCCGTTGGCCGCCAGCGTCTTCGCGATGACGCGCCCGATCCCCGACCCGCCGGCGGTGACCACCGCGCGCCGGCCCTCGCAAGAAATCTCCATGATCCGCTCCCGCTCCTGAAGTGGGCGCAAGAGTAACGATCCGGGCACGGCTTGCCGAGAGCGGTGATCGCGTACCAGAAAACGCCGATTCCCGCCATTTCGGCTGCCCGGGGCGCCGCATAGAATGCGCGCCATGGAACGCTGTGACTTTCTCGTCGTCGGAGCCGGCATGGCGGGCGCCTCGGCGGCATATTGGCTTGCCGAGCGGGGCCGCGTCGTCGTGCTCGAGCAAGAGGACGCGCCCGGCTACCATGCGACCGGGCGCTCCGCCGCCATGTACATGGAGACGTACGGGGGCCCGCTGACCAAGGGCCTCGCCGTGGCCGGCCGTTCCTTCCTCGCCGACCCGCCGGCCGGCTTTTCGGAGACGCCGCTGCTCAGCCCGCGCCAGGTCCTGTACCTGGGCCGCGCCGATCAGATCGCTGCGCTCGACCGCTTCCACGAGGAGAACCGGCGGCACGTGCCGAGCCTGCTACGCCTCGACGCCGCCGAGACCCTGGAGCAGCCCGTGCCGTTGCGGGAGGACTACGTCGCCGGCGCGGTGCTGGAGCCGGATGCGGAAGAGATCGACGTGGCCGCCCTGCATCAGGGCTATCTGCGGGGCCTGCGCGCGCGCGGCGGCACGTTGATGACCGAGGCGCAGGTGACGGCGCTCACGCGCAACGGCGGCCTCTGGCACGCGGAGACGCCGGCCGGCGCCTTCGCGGCGCCCGTCGTGGTCAATGCCGCCGGCGCCTGGTGCGACGCCGTCGCGCGGCTTGCCGGCGTCGCCCCCATCGGCCTTCAGCCGAAGCGCCGCACGGCGTTCATCTTCGACGGGCCGGCGGCCGGCGGCGTCGACGGCTGGCCGATGGTGCACGACATCGAAGATTCCTTCTACCTCAAGCCCGATGCCGGCCGGGTACTGGGCTCGCCCGCCGACGAGATCCCGTCCGAGCCCTGCGACGCCTATCCCGAGGAGCTCGACATCGCCGTCGGCGCCGACCGCATCATGCAGGTGACGACCCTCGAGATTCGCCACATCCGCAACAAGTGGGCGGGCCTCCGGAGCTTCGTGAAGGATCGTCAGCCGGTCGCGGGCTTCGACGTCGCCGCCCCAGGCTTCTTCTGGGTGGCGGGGCAGGGGGGCGCCGGCATCATGACCGCGCCCGCGCTCGGCGCGGTGACTGCTGCGCTCGCCGCGGGTGCGCCCATGCCCGAGGAAGCCGCCGCACGCGGGATCACCGCCGAAGTCCTCGGCCCCGGCCGCTTGGGCTGACTATTCGACGGGCTCGGCGATCACGCGGATCTCGTCGCCCTGCACGGCATTGTAGAAGCAGGCCGGGCGGTTGGTGTGGCAGGCGGGGCCGGTCTGGTCGACCAGGAGCAGCAGGGCGTCGCTGTCGCAGTCGAAGCGCATCTCGACCAGCCGCTGCGTGTGGCCCGAGCTCTCGCCCTTGCGCCAGAGCCGCTGCCGCGAGCGGGACCAGTAGCAGACGCGGCCGGTTTCGAGCGTCTCGCGCACCGATGCCGCATTCATCCAGGCCAGCATCAGCACCTCGCGGGTCTCGTGCGACTGCGCGATCGCGGGAATGAGCCCGCCGTCGTCGAAGCTCAGCCGTTCGATCACCTGCTGGGCCAGGTCGCCGCTCGCCGCCATCCGAGTTCTCCTGACGCGAGTGCCCGAGGCTAGTGTTTGCCTGGCACTGAAGCAACGAACCGCCCCACGCAGGCTGAGGCCAGCGCTGCACCGCCGTGAGCCAACGCGAAGAGTGCGAGCGCCGCGACCACGATCGAGGGGCCCGACGGCGTGTCCCAGGCGAGCGAGCCGTGCAATCCGCCAGCCACCGCGACGACCCCGATCACGCTCGCTAGCACCGCCATCTGCTCCGGCGAGCGTGCGAGCCGGCGCGCCGTCGCCGCCGGGATGATCAGCAGCGCCACGATCAGGATCAGGCCGATGATCTTCATGGCGATGGCGACCGCGAGTGCGATAAGGAGGGTGAAGGCGATGCGCACGAGGCCGACGCGCACGCCCTCGGCACGGGCCAACTCCTCGTGGACTGTGACGGCCAGCAGCGGCCGCCAGATCAGGGCCGTCGCCGCCAGGACCACGCCGCCGCCGCCGTAGATCCAGACCAGTTCGCGGCCGGTGACGGCCAGGATGTCGCCGAACAGGTAGCTCATCAGGTCTACCCGCACGCTGTGAAGGAAGCTGATCCCGACGAGGCCGAGGGCCAGCCCGCCGTGCGCCAGGATGCCGAGGAGCGTGTCGGTGGCCAGCCGCCGTTGTTGCTGGAGCAGCAGGAGCAGCAGGGCCATCGCGATGCACATGATGACGATGCCGGCGTTGGGCTCGATGCCGAGGCCGACGCCCAGCACGACGCCGAGCAGCGCGCTGTGGGCGACCGAGTCGCCGAAATAGGCCATCCGCCGCCACACCATGAAGCAGCCGAGCGGCCCGGTGGCGAGCGCCACGCCGATGCCGCCCAGCAGCGCTCGTGCGAAGAAGTCGTCGAGCACCGCGCGCTCAGTCGGCTTCGCCGGACAGCGACGCGTTACGGGTCAGGTCGGACTCCGCCGGGACCACGGAGACGGGAACGCCGTGACTGTGGTCGTGCTCGTGGGTGTAGACCGCCAGCGCCGCGGCCGCGTTGGGGCCGAACAGCGACACGTATTCGGGATGCCGGCTCACGGCCTTGGGCTCGCCGGCGCAGCAGACGTGCCCGTTGATGCAGATCACGCGATCGGTGGCACCCAGCACCACGTGGAGGTCGTGGGAGATGACCAGCACGCCGCAGCCGCGCCGATCCCGCAGCCGGCCGATCAACTGGTGCATTGCCACCTGGCCGGCGAAGTCGACCTGCTGGATCGGCTCGTCGAGCACCAGCAGGTCCGGGTCGCGCAGCAGCGCGCGGGCGAGCAGGACCCGCCTGAACTCGCCGCCGGAAAGGTTGGCGAGCTGGCGGTCGATGACCGGCGCGATTCCCACCTCGTCCAGCACCGCGGCAGCATCGCCGGGGACGCGCCGTCCGGCCATTGCCAGGAAGCGGCGCACGCTGAGCGGCAGGAGCGATTCCGGCTCGATTCGCTGAGGGACATAACCCACGACGACGCCGGGCTCGTGCTGGACGGTTCCGGAGTCCGGCTTGATGAGGCCGAGCAGCGCGCGTATGGCGGTGGTCTTGCCCGCCCCGTTCGGGCCGATCAGGCTTACCACCTCCTGCCGGTGGACCTCGATCGAGACCCGGTCCAGCACCGTGCGGCCACCGTAGCGCACCGTCAAGTCGCGGCCCGAGGCGAGCAGCCGCCCGGCGGCGACCGGCGGGTGGCTCAGGAGCTCTGCGGGAGCGCCGCGCACTGCGGACACTTGCCGTGCAGCTCGATGATCTGACGCGAGAGCGCAAAGCCGGACCCAGTCGCCTGGTCGGCAACCGCGCGGTCGATGCTCGCCGCACTCATCTCCGACACCTCGCCGCAACCGCCGCAAATAAGGAATTGCGCACTGTGGCGACGATCGGGCTGCGGGCATCCGATGAAGGCGTTGAGGCTGTCGATGCGGTGGACCAGGCCCATGTCCATCAGGAACTCGAGGGTGCGGTACACCGTCGGCGGCTTCGCCGCGCCCTCCTCATCGCCGAGCGCCGCGAGCAAGTCATAGGCCTTGACCGCCCGATGGCTCCGCCAGACCAGCTCCAGCACCCTCCGCCGCAAGGGGGTGAGGCGGGCGCCGCGCTCGCGGCACACGACCTCGGCGCGGGCCAGCGCGGCCTCGATACAGCCTTGATGCTCGTGCCCGCCCTCGTGGAAGGTAGGCCGGTCAACCTTCTGGGCGCTCATTCGTTCCTCGATCTCACCGGGTGCCGCGGTAGACCATCGACATCCACGTTACACTATATCATCTCTCATGCGGAGCGTTGAAGATTCGGGGCTTCCTGACGGCGCGCAGTTTCCGGCGGAGCCTTGCGACAGGCACCGTCAACGCGCCCAGATCGATACGGTGCTCAAATAATTTCGGTTGTCGCGGTCGAGCGGATAGAAAATTTCGCTGTTGCGCCCGAACCAGCGGTCGTAGATCTCGTCGTAACGGCTGTTGGAGTCCTCGACGCCGGCGAACATGTCGATGATCACGCGGTTGACGGTGTCGCGCCAGGGGCTGTCGTCCTGCGGCAGCACGCAGGCCAGCGTTTCCATGGCGAGCGCGTAGGTGCGCGGAAGCAGGACCACGCTCCGGCGCGGTTCCGCCTTCGCCGCAAGCCCCAGCAGCGTAATGCCGATGTTGGCGACACCGTTCACCTCCCCTGCCGCAAGCGCGGCCATGGCATCCTTCATGGTGGGGAAGTGGTGCAGGTTCGCCGTCGGCAGCTCTTCGCCGATGATCGTCACGGTCGTCGTGCCCTCGACCACCCCGATATCGAGTCTGCCGAGGTCGACGTTGCCGGTGGCTTGCTCCCGGTAGGTCAGGACGCGCGTGCCGTCGCGAAAGAAGGGCACCGAGAAGTCGACCAATGCTTCGCGATCCCAGGTCGGCGTGGTGATGCCGCACACGATGTCGAGCTCGCCGGCGGCGACGCGCTGCAGCCGGTCCCCCGGCGTCACCTCGTGAAGCTCCAGCGCCACTGATCGGCCGACACTCTCCTCCGTGGCGACACGGATCGCTTCCAGCAGATCGACCGAGAAGCCCTCGAATCCGCCTGCTTCCAGCTTCCTGGCGAAGGGCGGTGCGCTTGCCCTGGTGCCGGCGTGTATGACGCCCCCGGCCTCGATCTTGGCCAGGACGCCGTCAGCGGCGGCGTCCGCCGGCGGTGCGAGGTGCGCCAGACCGGACGCAAACAGGACAAGCGCTAGCAGTGCGCCCGCATGCCGGAGCGGCGCTCCGAATCGCGTCACAACGAAATGCAGTCGATGACTGAAGCCGGTCATTCTTCCCTCGAAGGTCTGCCGCCTCCCCGCAGTCTCGAACGCCCGCACACCGGTCCCCTGCGACGCGGCTAGGGTTGCGCTGGCGGCAGAAACTGGTCCTCTGCTCAAGGCACGATACTCTATTTCGTCACCCGTCCATATCGGATAGGATTCTGCGCAGCTGCGGCAGGCGGCACCGCGGCAACGGTCGGGAGGGCTGGCATTCCATCTCGCTGATCCCTCGTTCCGGTTTGCGACAAGCAGAGTTGCAACGATGATTTACGCGACGATCATCGACACCCGACGCGCCAAGGCCGTGGCATATTGCCGGGCCTCCATGGTCGATTTCGCCGTGGCGCGGACGGATTGATGCGCGAAAGCGACCCCGACCGTCCTTCCTCCCGGGAGGCAGCCGAGGGCGCTGGCCGCACCCAAGATATTGCGAATCGTGCGGCGTCCGCCGAGCGCCGGTTAGCCGCATGAGCCTGCGACTTCCGCCCTGGCGCCTGCTGAGCACCATCGCCCTTGTCGCTTGGGCGGGATTGGCCACACCCGCGCTTGCCGACCGGCTGCAAGAGATTCGGGACCGTGGCCAGGTCATCGTCGGCGTCAAGGAGGACTACGCGCCCTTCGGCTTCCGCGATGCCGAGGGCACGCTGGCCGGCTACGACGTGGACGTGGCGCGCGCTTTCGCGGAGGCGATCGGCGTCGGGCTCGAGCTGGTGCCGGTGACCAGCGCCAACCGCCTGCAGAAGGTGCAGCGGGGCGAGATCGATATCGTCGCCGCCACCATGGGCGACACCCGCAGCCGCCGTGAGCTGGTCACCATGATCGAGCCGCAATACTACGGCGACGGCGCCAACGTGCTGCTGCGGGATAGCGCCAGGATCGACAGCTGGGCCGACCTGCGCGGGCACACCGTCTGCGGCCTGCAGGGCTCGCTGTGGAACCGGCTGGCCAAGCAGCGGCTGCTGCTCGAGGTCACCGCGTTCAACAGCACCCGCGAAGCCGCACAAGGGCTCCGCAACGAACATTGCGTCGGCTGGATCTACGACGAGGTCCTCCTTCTCCACGAGATCGAGAGCGGCGAGTGGGATGGCTTCAGCGTCTCGCTGCCGACTCGTTTCGTGCTGCCCTGGGCCGTCGCCATCGCCAAGGAGGAAGGCGGCGGTCCGCTCGATCAGTTGATGGGCGATACGGTGGCGGAGTGGCATCGCGACGGCTTTCTGCAATCGCTGGAGAAGAAATGGGGCCTGCCGCCATCCCCCTTCCTGCGGGAGGCGCGCACGACCTGGCGGGAAACCGACGAATCCGGGGAGCTGGCATGCCGGCGGAATGAGCAGGGCCTGTGGCCGCTTGAATGCCGGGAGGTCGCGCTCGTTACCGGCAGCGGCATCGGCGGCCTTTCGGGCTTCTCGCTGACGATCATGGAGGTGACCGGCCTCGACATCAGCATCCTGTACGACCCGCTCGACCGCGACGTGTTCCTCTATGGCCTGGCGCTGACGGCGGCGCTTTCGGCCATCACGGTATTCGGCAGCATCGTTGTGGGGGTGATCTTCGGCTGGCTGATGCACCGCCGGGTGTTCGGAATCAGCCACTTCCTGCGCGCGTTCAGCGAGTTCATGCGCATGACTCCCCCGTTGCTCCAGCTCTACATCGTGTTCTTCGGCCTGGGGGGCGTGCTGCTTTCGCTCGGATTCACGGTGGATGCCTTCGTGGTGGCTGCCGTGGTTCTGTCGCTCTATGCCGCAGCCAGCAATGCGATCGCCTTCGCGCTGGCCTCCGATGTCGCCGCGACGGGCGACCACAAGCTGAAGTTCACACCTAGGGACGTGAACCGGGCCTTCAGGCTCTGCTACGCCGCGATCATGGGCAACTCCGCCAACATCGTGAAGGCCACCGGCATGGCCAGCACCCTCGCTCTGCCGGAGCTGGTTCACGCCAGCACCTCGATCGTGGCGGAGAAGGGCAATGCCGACGTGATGATGAACCTGCTTCTGATTTGCTACTTCGTCCTGGTCATCATCACCGTGCAGCTCTTCCGGCGGTTCGAGCGGGGCAGGGCCACGACACGATGACGGCGGCGGAGACGATCGACGTCCTCTGGACCTGGTCTCCCTTCCTGGCGGAGGGATTCGGCTGGAACATCATCGTCTCCCTGCTCGCCATGGCGATCGGGACGATCGTCGGGCTGATTCTCGCTCTCTTCCGGGGCGGTTCCAACTGGGGCGTGCGGCACGGCGGGAGCGGGCTGACGACTCTCGCGCGCAATGCGCCGACGTTCGTCATGCTGTTCTATCTGGCCTACATCATACCCACCGAGTTCTCGCTCTTCGGCGCCTCCGCGACGTTCCCGGCCTGGATCAAGGCGTCGCTCGCGCTGGGAATCGCAGTCGCCGGCTATGTGTCCGACAACGCGCTCGTCGCAATTCGCCACCTGCGCCGGCACGAGATGGCCGAGGCGCTGCTCTTCGTGCCGGCCTGGACCAGCTACTTCCTCATCATCGTCATGGCCTCCAGCACCGCCTCGGTGATCGGCGTGCCGGAGCTCGTGCGGCGGGCGGATACGCTCATCGGCGCCGTCGACGAGATCGGGCTCGCGCTTTGGGTCTATCTCTGGGCTATGATCTGGTTCCTCGGGTTCAGTATCCTGCTGACCCTCGGAATGAACTGGCTGAGCAGCCACATCAGGCGGCGCGTGCATCGGCCGCTGGAAGAGACCACCGACCTCACCGGGGGCTCGCTGCCGTGACAGCGCCCCGCGCCTGCCTCTAGCATCGGGCGTACACCACTGCGGGACGCCACCGTTGACCCTCTCTCGACGCCTGATCATCACGGTTGCTGCCTCCGTCGGCGTGGCGATCGGCGGCGTTGCCTTGGCGATGGGCTTTCTCGCGCGCGATGCGCTGATCGAGCAGGCCGAGGACCAGGCCCTGCTCGTCGCCGGATTGATCGCAAGCGAGGCCAATCGGGCGGAGCTCACGGCCGCCGAGATCGACCGCATGACGGTCGACCAGATGGAAGCGCAGGCGCTGGCGATCGCGCGCCATCTCGAGAATCACGATCACGAGGACGAAGGAGGACACGAGGCACTCGGCGCCTATTTCGCGCGGCTGACGGCGGATAGCGCCGTCGATGACATCTGGTTGCTGGACGAAAACGGCGAGCCGCTGGTGCGTGCCGTCGCCGGACTGAGCGAGGACCACCCCTCCGATCTCGAGGTCGCCGGTATCGACTTCCGGGCTCTGGAGGGCCTGATCTCCGGCCGCCGCTTCTCTGTTTCCTTCCAGTCGATCCCGCCGAGGGGCTGGGAAAAGCCCATCCGCTATGTGGGGGTTCGCGCCGCCACCGGCGAATCCGTGCTGGTCGGCACGCTGGTGGCAGAGGCCGGCGGCCCCGGGGAGATCATCGGCATCGAGGCCGCGCTGGATTCGCTGGCCGGTCGAGAGGCGATCCAGGCAATCTGGGTGGTCAACGACCTGCTCGATCTGATCGGCATGGCCGCATTCGAGGGCCGGGACGATCCCGTGGCGGACGCGTCGCTCTCGGCCGAAGACCAGGATCTCGCCACGCGCTCTCTGGGCGTGGACGGCGCCATGTCCTATCTCGGCGATCATGCGCTTCATGTGGCGGCGCCGATCCTCGATCGCGGCGGGGTCGCCACCGGCGCCGCCGTGATCCACATGCAGCGCGATCACCTGGATCGGCTGTTTGCCGACCACATCAAGTACGGACTGATCGTTGCGGCGGCGGCCTTCGCCATCGGTTCGATCATCGCGGCGATCTCTGCGCGCCGCATCGTGCAGCCGGTCACGGCGTTGACCACCGCGGCGGCGGAGGTGGACGCCGACACGCTGGGATTCGCTCCCGAAACGCTGGACCCGGTGGCCGCGCGGCGGGACGAGCTCGGCACCCTGATCCGCGTGTTCCAGAACATGGTGCGCCAGGTCCAGGCGCGCGAGGAATACCTGGAGAGCATGGTGCGGGCGCGCACGCGGGACCTGCAGGAATCGAACGCGCAGCTCGAGAGGGCAAAGGAGCGCATGGAGTCGGAGCTCAAGATCGCGCACGCCCTGCAGGGCGCGATCCTGCCCAAGACGCTGCCGGACGATCCGACCTATTCGGGGGAAGCGCTCATGACCCCTGCGCGGGAGATGGGCGGCGACTTCTACGACTTCTTCACCCTGGACGACGGCCGCCTCAGCGTGGTCATGGCAGATGTCTCCGGCAAGGGCGTGCCGGCGGCGTTCTTCATGGCGATCGCGCGGACCGTCATGCGCGCCGCCGCGGCCCGGCATCCCACGCCTGGCCCCTGCCTGCAGGAGGTCAACGATGCGATCTGCGAGCAGAATCCCCAGGACCTGTTCGTGACGCTCTTCTACGGCATTCTGGACCCCGAGTCGGGCGAGTTCGTCTATGCGAATGCCGGGCACAACCCGCCGTTCGTCGTCAAGCCCCCCGGCGAAGTCTCGCCGCTGCCGATGACCGGCGGCATGGCCGTCGGCGTCATGCCCGGATTGCCCTACAACGAGGACGCGGTGACGCTGGCGCCGGGAGACACGATGTTCCTCTACACCGACGGCATCACCGAGGCCATGAACGTCGACGAAGAGGAGTTTACCGAGGCGCGTCTGGAAGCGGTTCTCGCGGATGGCCACGACGTGCCTGTCGACGTCGTGCTCACGAACGTGACCAGCGCGGTGGTTGAGTTCGTCGGAGGCGCAGAACAGTCGGACGACATCACATGCATCGTGCTGCGCTACGATGGCGATGCGGAGGACGGTGTCGCCGCTTGAGGGCGCGGGTGCCCGCCTTGTGGTCTAGGCGCGTCGCCAAATGTCTATTTATCGAAATGCAAAGAATGCGATATTGGCATACCCTTAGAAGGGTGAAGACATAAGACGAGTCCGGCCCAGCCGACGAGACATCGTCCGGCGTGAACCGCGACCACCATTTTTTTTGTGTCGTCGCCAGGGAGGAGACCACGATGCCTGAGAAGGAGACAATGGCCGCCAAGGGTGAGATGTTCGGCGGAAAGGCTTAGTCGATCGACCGAGGCCGCCGGGGCGCAGGGGACTGTCAGCGGAATCGGGACCGACAACGCGCGGGGTCCGCAGCACACGTCTGACAGCCCCGCCACCGAGGCACCTTCTCGCGGATACGGGCGCTCGATCGCTTCCCTCGCTGCGGTCGAGCCCATGGGGATTTGACATGCCGGTCACATTGCGTCAGCTGCGCTATTTCCAGGCGCTGATCGAACATGGCTCTTTCAGCCGGGCAGCCGAGAGCGTCCACGTCTCGCAGCCTGCGCTCTCGCTCCAGATTCGCGAGCTCGAGTCCTCGCTCGGCGGGCCGCTGGTCGAGCGCGAAAGCCGCGGCATTCTGCTTACGCCGCTCGGCCGGGAAGCCCATGAGCAGACGCTTCGGATACTGGACGAAACGCTGCTCCTCGAGAATCTGGGCCAGCGATTCGAGGCAGGCCCGCTCAGGGTCGCTGTCGGCATCGTTTCCACGCTCGCGCCATATCTGCTTTCCGGAATCCTGAGTCACCTGCACGACTCTTCGCCGCGTATCGAGCTCGACATCAGGGAAGCGCCGGGACAAGACCTCGTGTCCAGCCTCCTTGCCGGCCGCCTCGACGCGGCGATCGTCTCCCTCCCGCTCGGACTGATGGAGCTGCCCGAGCGCGAGATTTTCGAGGACCGCTTCGTCCTCGCCGGCCGAACCGAGCGTCTCGCCTCGATTCGCCGTACCCTCGGTGACGACGTGCGCCCGTCCGATCTGGCGCGGGCGGATATCGGGCCGCTGCTCACGTTGGGCGACGGGCATTGTCTGGCCGATCAGGTTCTCGGCGCCTCCTTGATGTGGCGCACGCGGGAGGTTCGCCGCGGTGCAGAGTCGCTCGCCACGCTATCTCGTCTGGTGGCGAGCGGCGCCGGGCTGACGCTCCTTCCCGAGACGGCCGCGCTCGCCGAAGGCGAAGCCGTCCCCGGCTTGAGCTTCCTTCGTTTCGCCGAGCCCGAGCCCTCCCGGCGGGTCGGTCTCACTCACCGGGTTGCCGCTCACGGCCAGCAGTGGATCGACGTGTTGGCGGAAGCCACGGCAAGCGCGGGCCAGGAGCTCACGGAGAAGGCGCAGAAAGCAATCAGATCGTAAACCCGTGGTGCGCGCCAGGTTCAGTCGGCGAGGGCGGCGAGCGCCTCGGTTCGCGACGGGAGAATCGTAAGGATCGTATCGAAGCCGCTCATCTTGAAGATCTTGAACACCGGATCCGAAAGCGTGCAGAGCGCGAAGCGGGCATCGCGGTTGGCGACGGCCTTCGCGATCGCGAGCATGGTGCGAAGGCCCACACTGCCGATGTAACTCAGCTTCTCGCAGTCCACGATGACGGCGTGATCGCCCTCCTTGAGCGCGGTCTCGATCGCCTCGCGGAACGCGAGCACGGTGGAGCCATCGATACGTCCCTCGACCCGTACCGACAGCACGCCTTCCTCTCGTTCCGTTGTCACGTCCATGGTGTCCTGCCTGGCTGTAGGCGATCCGAACGTCAGCCCCAACCTGTGTCGCTCTCTTTGGTGCCCCTGCCGACCGGGTGGCGCTATATGCTGGTTGCCTGCATCAGCGCCGATGGACGCGGACCGCCGGTCGCCCAGTCGAGCAGCTCGACCGTGTGTACCACCGGCAGCGCGGTGTGGCCTGCGATCTGCACCATGCAGCCGATATTGCCCGCAGCCACCAGCGCGGCACCGGTGCTCTCGATCGCCGCCGCCTTGCGTGTGCCGAGTTCCCCGGCGAGGTCCGGCTGAAGAATATTATAAGTTCCCGCCGATCCGCAGCAGAAATGTCCGTCCGGGACCGTCCGCACGGTAAAGCCGGCGTCGGCGAGAAGCTTCACCGGCTGCCGGTCGATCCGCTGACCGTGCTGTAGCGAGCAGGCCGAGTGATAGGCGACGGGCGCGCACGTGGGTGCTTGCCCTCGGGCACCAAGGTCAAGCTCGGCCAGCACCTCGCTGACATCGCGGGCCAACTCGGCCACCCGTGCCCCGTTGCTGGCATGGGCCGAGTCGTCCTTGAGCAGATGGCCGTAGTCCTTGAGCATCGTCCCGCAGCCGGATGCCGTGGCGACGACCGCGTCGAGTCCGCCGTCGGCGGCCTCCCGCGCGAGCGCGGCCGCCGTGCGCCCGGCCCGGGCCCGGCC
>JAPPHR010000080.1 GCA_028820995.1 Rhodospirillales bacterium | reverse complement strand
GCGATCACGGCCACCTCGTCTTCGTGGACCTGCGCGACCACTACGGCATCACCCAATGCGTCGCCGAGTCGGGCGAGCCGCTCTTCGATGCGGTGACGGCGCTCAAGCCCGAGACCGTGGTGACGCTGACCGGCCCGGTCGTCACCCGCGACGAGGAGACGGTGAATCCCAAGATTCCGACCGGCGAGGTCGAGATCCGCATCGCCGAGATGGAGGTGCAGAACGCGGCCGAGACCCTGCCGCTGCCCGTGCACGGCGAGCACGACTACGGCGAGGAGGTGCGGCTCCGCTACCGCTTCCTCGACCTGCGCCGCGAGCGCATGCACCAGAACATGGTGCGCCGCAGCGCCATCGTCGCCAGCATCCGCCGGCACATGGTGGACCAGGGCTTCATGGAGTGCCACACGCCGATCCTGACGGCGAGCTCGCCCGAGGGCGCGCGCGACTTCCTGGTGCCGAGCCGGCTCCATCCGGGCACCTTCTACGCGCTGCCGCAGGCGCCGCAGCAATTCAAGCAGCTGGTGATGGCGTCCGGCTTCGACCGCTACTTCCAGATCGCGCCCTGCTTCCGCGACGAGGACGCGCGCGCCGACCGCTCGCCCGGCGAGTTCTACCAGCTCGATATCGAGATGGCCTTCGTCGAGCAGGAGGACGTGTTCGCCGCGCTGGAGCCGGTCATGCACGGCGTTTTCACGGAGTTCACCGAGCGCCCCGTCACCGCGCCGCCCTTCCCGCGCTTCGCCTACAAGGACGCGATGCTGCGCTTCGGCACGGACAAGCCGGACCTGCGCATCCCCATCGAGATCGTGGACCTGACCGAGCAGTTCGGCCGCGACGAGGTCACCTTCAAGGCCTTCAAGGGCACCATCGCCAAGGGCGGCGTCGTGCGTGGCATCCCGGTCAAGGGGATCGCGGGCCAGCCGCGCAGCTTCTTCGACCGCATGATCGGCTACGCCCAGAGCCTGGGCGCCCCCGGCCTCGGCTACATCACCTTTGGGGACGGCGCCGGCAAGGGGCCGATCGCCAAGTTCGTGCCGGATGAGGTGCAGCAGGAAATTCGCTCGATCGCCGGACTGAAGGACGGCGACGCGGTCTTCCTGAGCTGCGACAAGCCCGACGCCGCCGCGCGCTACGCCGGCGCCGTGCGGCTGGAGCTCGGCAAGCGGCTCGAGCTGATCGACGAGGACAGGTTCGCCTTCTGCTGGATCATCGACTACCCGATGTTCGAGCGGGACGAGGCGACCGGCGAAATCGGCTTCAGCCACAACCCCTTCTCCATGCCCCAGGGCGGGATGGAAGCGCTGGAGAGCGACGACCCGCTCAGCGTGCTGGCCTATCAGTACGACATCGTCTGCAACGGCGTGGAGCTTTCCAGCGGCGCGATCCGCAATCACCGGCGCGACCTCATGGTCAAGGCCTTCGAGATCGCGGGCTATGGCGCGGACGAGGTGCAGCGCCGCTTCGGCGCGCTCTACCACGCCTTCCAGTACGGCGCGCCGCCCCACGGCGGCATCGCGCCCGGCATCGACCGCATCGTCATGCTGCTCTCGGACGAGCCCAACATCCGCGAGGTCATCATGTTCCCGCTCAACCAGACGGCGCAGGACCTGATGATGGGGGCACCGGCGACCGTGCCGGACAAGCACCTCAAGGAGCTGAGCCTCAAGCTCGACCTCCCGCCGAAGGGGGAGGACGGATAGCGACGTCACTGGAGCGACGTGACGGCGGATATCCGCTTGTAGCGGGGCTCAATCCATCTATATAATGTTCATTATATAGATGGAGGATCCAAGTGCTCTCCTTCAAGATCACGACCGTTGGCGCATCGTCCGGCGTCATTCTCACCAAGGAGGCGATGGCGCGTCTCAGGGTGAAGAAGGGCGATACGCTTCATTTGACCGAAGCGCCGGGCGGCGGCTACCGGCTGACCCCGTACGATCCTGACTTCGCACGTCAGATGGCGCTCGCCGAAGATATCATGCACGACGACCGCGAGGTGCTGCGGGCACTCGCGAAGTGAGCGCCGGGAGTCCGTCCTCCTGGAACTGGGTCGGGCTAAACGTCGCCCTCGCAATTCACGACCGTCAGCTCGCCGAGCACGGCGGTGCGGACGGCGTCCGCGACTTGGGGGCGGTCGAATCGGCGTTGGCCCGCCCGCCGAATCTCGCAGCATACGGCCACCCCGATGCCGCCGCATTGGCTGCCGCCTACATGTACGGGCTCGCAATGAATCACGGGTTCGTCGACGGCAACAAACGAGTGGCTTGGGTCGTTGGGCGTCTATTTCTGGCAGATAACGGTTGCAGTCTCGTCTTCGATCCTCTGGTTGCAATTCGCGTCATGGAAGGCGTCGCGGCAGGCCGCGTCGGCGAGCCTGAGCTCGCCGAATGGCTACGCACGCGCCTTCGAGCTTGATTGTGGCAGGAGCGCTCCCGCTTACCGCTGCGGGCTGAAGTGGAGCGGGTCGCAGGCCTCGATGACCTCCCGGCGCTTGTAGATTTCCACGAGGTTGGCGACCTCCACCAGCGAGAGCGACATCAGGTAGAGGCGGTGCGCGGGCGCCGGTCTCTCGTCGCCGCCGGGGACGGTGTCGAGATAGGCCATGATCTCTTCCAGGCGCGGCATCGTGGCATCGTAGAAGGCGCCGATCTCCTCCATCGAGGACTCGACCTTCTTCGCCGTCCGCGCCCGCTCGGGCTCCAATGCCCAATCGATCCAGGGAGCGAGGTCCGCGAACCCCTCCGGTAGCAGCGCCTCGGCCATCGTGCGCGTGCTCCCGGCCCGCTCAGCCGTTCCGGTAGAAGCCGACGTGATCCTCCAGCACCTTGTGGAAGTGGCGGATCGGCGCTTCCTCGTCCTGCAGGATCACGTGCGGCTTCGCGCACGAGGCGAGGCCCGCGTGAATGTTCTCGTGCGCGAACGCGTCCTCCTGCAGCGCATCCCGGATGACGCACTTGAAGTATTCCTGCTGCAGCCGCTCACGCGTGGACCTGGGATCGCGGAAGTGCATGCGGATCTCCCAGGTCGTGCGGTCGACGGCGAGCGGCCAGAAGTTGTAACTGATGTAGCTGGTCGAATTGCCGACATCGAACAGCAGCAGCACGAAGTTCGGGAACACCACGAAGAAGTCGAACTCGCCGATCATCTGCGGGATGCGGATCACCGGCGCGCCGTCGCCGCCTGCGAACAGCAGGCCCTCCAGCGGCGGCAGCGTGCGGGCCGGGTTGTTCTCGGCCGACCAGACGCTGTGATGGTTGTAGAGATTGACGTCCTGGAAGCGGATCAGGCCCCGGTCGTTCTTGACGAAGGCATCGCCCACGATCAGGCGGTGCTGGAACGGCAGGTGGTAGAGCTCGTTCTGGGCATCGAGGGCCACCTTCCAGTTCGCGCGTTCGTCCACCTTGTAGGTCTGCACCAACTTCATCTCGTGGAACGGGCAGCCGTCGAGCTGGATGGCGACGCCGCCCAGGTATTCGCGCAGTGTCTCGGGCGGCTCAGGCGCCAGATGGACGAAGACGAACCCCTCCCAGATGTCCGTATTCACCGGCGTGAGCCCGTGGTCGCGCTTGTCGAGGCCGAAGAAGTTCTCCTCGTCGGGAACGCGGATGAGGTCTCCCGTGTCGCTGTAGATCCAGTTGTGGAAGTGGCAGTAGACGCTGCCGGGGCATGAGCCCCGCTCGTCCAGCGCCAGCGTGTTTCCTCGGTGCGAGCAGACGTTGTGGAAGCCGCGCACGACGCCGTCCGCGCCCCGGATGACCAGCACGGAGGCCTTGCAGATGGCGAGCTCGCGCACAAAGTAGTCGCCGGGTTCCGGGATGTCGTCGACGCGGCCCACGTTGATCCAGCAGCGGCGGAAGATGCGCTCCCGCTCGAGCGCGAAGTGCTCGTCCGAGTAATAGGGCTCGGTGGGCACCGGCTCCGTCCCGAGGCCGGGATATTTCTCCGCCCACTGCTTGTCCCGCACGACCGTCTTCATCGGTCTCCCTCACGCGCGCCCGCGGCAAGCGATCCTCGCCGGCGGGAGCCGCTACCGTAGCACGCCTCTCGCCGCCGGCGGGCAAGGCTCCTCGTGTGTGCTGAAGTGAAACCGATCGCCTGCGGACCAGGAGACGGTCGTCGTTTTCGGCATAGACCACGCCGGTTTGACGGCGATACAATTCCCGAATCGAGCACAGTTGCCCGGGGGAACGCCGGACCCTTCGCCATGCCAGAAGACATCACTTGGCAAATACCCGAACCCGTTTCGACGTGCGAGGTTCGTCTCGACCCCGATACGGTCACCACCGTGCGCCGGCACGGCAATCCGTCGGGCCCCAGGGTCGTCGTGAGTCACGGAAGCGGTCTCGCGGTCGATCTCTACTACCCATTCTGGTCGTTGCTTGCCGGCGATTGCGACCTGATCGTCTACGACCTCAGAAACCACGGCTGGAACAGCGTCGGCGCTCAGCGGGATCACAATATTCCCACACTGGTCCACGACCACGACGTCATTCTCGAGACCGTCGACCGCGTCTTTGGAAGCAAGCCGACCATCGGCGTCTTTCATTCCCTCGCCACGGTCGTCACGCTTCTCTCCTTCAGCAGACTCTATTCGGCATTGATCTTGTTCGATCCACCCCTGAGCAAGCCCGGTGCCAGTCAGACGGAGCTTCATGTGGCTGCGGAGCGCGCGGCCGCGATGATCCGAAAGCGCGGGCATCGTTTCAAGAAAAGGGAGGAACTAATAGAGCTTCTGGGCATCTTTCCGACATTCAAGCGGGCTGCTCCCGGCGTGCACGAGCTCATGGCGCGAACGACGCTTCGGCCATCCGCGAACGGCGACGGCTATGAGCTGCGCTGTCCCCGCGAATACGAGGCGCAGCTCATGGACTATGCGCGAAGTTTCTTCCCCCTGCTGGACCTCGATCTGCTCGCCTGCCCGACGAAGATCATCGGCAGCGATCCCACGTTCCCGCAGACGTATCTGCCGGCCCTCGACCAGCGGCTCGCCTCGGCAATGGACTACGATTTCATTCCGGAGACGACGCACTATCTTCAGTTGGAAAAGCCCAAGGAGTGCATCGAGGTGGTGCGCGAGTTCCTGAAGGCTCACAACCTGCTGTAGAGCCCGGGCGATCTTCCCGCTCGCTCCTCTTTCACGCGTCGTCATGCCCGGTCTTGTTCCGGGCATCCACGTTCTTTGTCCCCGCCGCACGAAAAACTCGTGGATGGCCGGGACGAGCCCGGCCATGACGTGTGGGGGTGTGCGCAATTGGATAGAAATACTTCGAACGGGTCACTGCTGAGGAAGGCGGGATGGAGCCTAAGGCTCGGGCTCCGCCTCCGGCTCGTGAATGAGGGCGGCGATGCGGGCGGGCGTCAGCGGCAGGTCGAGGCTGTCGGCCCCGAGCGCGTCCGCCACGGCGTTTGCGATACAGACCGGCGTGGTCATGCAGTTGCCTTCGCCCACGCCCTTCGCTCCCAAAGGCGTCGCCGGGGTCGGGATGTCGCGGTGGAGGATGAGCGGGTCGGGCACCTCGCACGCGGTCGGCACCAGGTAGTCGGCAAGGGTGCCGGAGAGGAAGGTGCCGTCCTCCGAATAGGCGAGTTCCTCGTAGAGCGCTGCGCCCACGGCATGGGCGAAGGCGCCGCGAATCTGGCCGTCCACCAGCGCCGGATTGAGGCGGCGGCCGGCGTCGTGGGTGGTGACGTAGCGGTCGATGGCGACGGCGCCGGTGAGGCGGTCCACCTCGACCCCGCAGAAATCGAAGATGAAGCTGAAGGCCGCCGAGCCGCTGATTCGGTCGTCGTCGCCGGGCGGGGTGAGCTGGGGCGGCGACCAGCGCGCGGTCTCGCGCAGCCCGGGGGGCACGCCGTCGGGCAGGCTGCCCGGCGACCAGTGGGGGAGCGACGCCACCCGGCGAAAGTCGAGGTCGTTCTCCGGGTTGGCGGCGGCGAAGATGCGGCCATTCTCGAAGCGAACGTCCTCCGCCGCGCAATTGAGGCGCTGGCTCGCGATGCGGGCGAGGCGCTCGCGCACCTGCACCGCCGCCAGGTGCGCCGCGCCTGTAACGGCGCCGGCGAAGCGGCTCGAATAGTTGCCGGCGGCGATGGACCAGGCATCCCTCTGCGTGTCGTGCTCAAGCGCGACCGTGATCTGCTGCGGCGCGAGGCCCAGTGCGTCGCCCACCACCTGCGCCAGCACCGTGCGATGGCCCTGGCCCTGCGGCATTGAATCGGCCGTCACCGTGACGGCGCCGAGGGGGTCCACCGCGACCGTGGCGTGGGAGACCGCGCCGTCCTTGGGTCCTGCCTTGCGCCGCTCCTCGGGCTTCAGCACCGTTGTGATGTAGCCCATGTTGGAGATGCTGGACTCCACCGCGGCGGCAAGTCCGATGCCGTAGAGCCGGCCCTCCGCCCGCGCCGCGTCGCGCTTGGCGCGGAGCGCATCGAGCGCCCCCTCGGACGCGCCGTAATCCAGCGTGGCGGGAAAGTCGCCGGCATCGAGTTGGGCGCCGGCGGCGGCCCGGTACGGCATGGCGTCGCCCGCAACCAGGTTGCGCCGGATCACCTCCAGCGGGTCGAGGCCGAGCTCTGAGGCGATGCGCTGCATCAGCCGCTCCAGCGCGTAGTAGAGCTGCGGCCCGCCGAAGCCGCGGTTCAGCCCCGTCGGCGTCTTGTTGGTGACGACCACGCGGTTCGTCACCGCGAGGTTGGCGATCCGATAGGGGCCGGTGAGATTACCGTGGTTGCGGTAGAGCGTCGCGGGCTCCGGCGCCTTCAGGTAGGCACCGCAGTCCTCGAGCTGGTCGAGGCGGAGCGCGGCGATGCGGCCGTCGTCCTCCACCGCCGCCTCGATCCGCGTCACCCGGTTGGTCGCCGCGTTCGCCGCCAGCAGGTGCTCCAGCCGGTCTTCGATCCACTTGACCGGCCGTGCGGCCTTCCGCGCCGCGAGCGCCATGGCCACGATGAGCGGGAAGATCGCCTGCTTTACGCCGAAGCTGCCGCCTGAATCGGGCGTGGACCGCAGCCTGAGCCGCGGCCCCGGCACCTTGAGCGCCCGCGCCATGACCGGATGCAGCGTCATCGGCCCCTGGAAGTGGGAGAGCACGTCGTAGGCGTCCTCGCCCGGCTCGTAGGCGGCGATCAGGCCGAGGCACTCGATGGGCGTGCACGAGTTGCGCGGATAGCGCACCGTCGTCGCCACCGTGTGCCGGGCGTCGGCGAACGCCGCCTCCGGCTCGCCGTAGCGGAACGCGCGCTCGCTGATGAGGTTGCTGCCCACCGCCTCGTGCAGCACCGGCGCGTCCGGCCCGAGCGTCGCCTCGGGATCGACCACCGCCTCCAGCGGCTCGTAGCGCACGTCGATCAGCGCCAGCGCGTCCTCCGCCCGGTAGCGGTCCTCGGCCACCACGATGGCGACCGGCTCGCCGGCGTAGCGCACCCGGTCGGTGGCGATGCACCAGTGCTCCATGGGCTGGCGCACGCCCACGATGAAGGGCGCGGACCACGCGCGCGCGTCCTCGCCCGTGACCACGGCGTGGACGCCGGCCATCGCCTCTACCGCCGCCGCGTCGATGCCGAGAATGCGGGCGTGCGGGTGCGGCGAGCGCAGGATGGCGGCGTGTCCGGTGCCGGGCGCCACCGGCATGTCGTCGATGTAGCGGCCGCGGCCCGCAAGCAGCGCCGCGTCCTCGACGCGCTCCAGCGCGGTGCCGAGCGTGCTCATGGGCCGCGTTCGGTCGCCGGGCCTAGCCGTCGTCCGACCAGCCGGGGATGAGCCGGTTGGAGGGCAGCGTCTCGTCCACGGCCTTGCGGGCGGTCTCGGCGCCTGCGACCGGCAGCCCGCCGGGCCCCAGCAGGCCGACCTGCACCAGCACCGAGGCTTGATCCCAGTAGATGTGCTCGTGGTAGAGCTTGTCGCCGCGGAACGCCACGATCGCCACCAGCGGCACGCTCACCGTCTTCCCCGTGGGCGCGACGCCCGGCAGCATCCAGTCGATCTCCTCGTTGTGGGTGAAGCTGAAGATCATCTCGTCCACGACGCGGTCGGCGCCTACGGTGCGCGACAGCGGGGTGAGCGTCGTGTCCTTCGGCATCTTGGGGATGAAGTGCTCGGCGTAGAAGCGGCTGAGCGCGTCCGCCCCGGTGCCGCCGGTCATGGTGGGCACGTGGTTGACGTAGGGCTCGGCCACCATGGTGGCCATGGTCGCGTCCGTGTTCCGACTTCCGAACTCGTGGTGCAGGTGGTTCTCCCAGAGCGATTCCAGGTCGTAGGCCGGGCCGACGGCGCGGCGCAGCAGCGCGATGGTCCGCGAATGAGCGACCATGGCGGAGGGGCGGTGGTAGACCTCGCTCCGCGCGTGGTTGTAGAAGGCGTGATCGACGCCGGGATAGACGTGGATCCGCACCTCCGGCCGGTCCGCGAAGTGGGCGGAGACGGCGTCCACGGCCGTCTGCGGCACGAATGAATCCTCGCCGGCGAAGTGCATGAGCACCGGGCAGGCGATGCCGCTGGATTCACCCAGAGCCTCCTCGATGCCGACGCCGTAGAACGAGACCGCCGCATCGACGTTGTGGCGCGCAGCCGTGAGGTAGGCGAGCTTGCCGCCGAGGCAGAAGCCCATGGCGGCGGCCTTGCCGGTGCACTCCTGCCGCGCCCGGAGCGCCTCCAGCGCCGCACCGATGTCGACCAGCGCCTGGTCCACGTCGAAGCGCTGGTAGAACTGGAAGGCCCTGGCGAAGTCCTCCTCCCCGTAGCCGAGATCGACGCCGGGCTCCATCCGCCAGAAGAGGTCGGGCACGAGGCAGACATAGCCTTCCTCGGCGTAGAGGTCGGCGACCGCGCGCAAGCTCGCGTTGATCCCGAAGATCTCCTGCTCGATCAGAAGCCCCGGTCCGCTGCCGCACTCCGGCACCGTCAGATAGCCCCTGAACACGCCGCCGCCGGCGACGGGAATGTCGATCATCGTGCCTGCCATGAGCGGCTCTTCTCCCTTTCTCGGGGGCCGGTTCGGCCCGCTCGCGCCATTCTGCGCATGCCCCGCCCGCGCCGCAACGCACCACGACAGGGGCAGGGTTTCAACGGCTGAGAGACCCGCCGAAATGTTTGAATATGCAGTTATTCACTTCAATGATACGATCTATTACATAAAGAAATGAAGCAAACGGGAGAATCTGATCGAGCGCACGCCCAGTTCACTACGCCTGCGCTGGCGCAGCCCGAGCGTTGCCCAAGCGCGCCGCGACGGCACCCAATCCAAGACTGAGACGCACTCGATCGACCGGAACCGACAGGCGCGAACAGGCAGGCAACTGGGGAGCGCCGATCGCCATGCACGAGGCGGCGGCGTCATAAGGTAGCGGATCGATGACGGAGAGCCGGAACGGCGACCGGGAGATCAAGGGCGCGCTCGCGGAGAGCCGGCGCCTCTTCGTCTCGGTCGGCCTCTTCAGCGTCTTCGTCAACATCCTGATGCTGACCGGGCCGCTCTTCATGCTCCAGGTCTACGACCGGGTGCTGACCTCGCGCTCGGAGGCGACGCTCGTGACCCTCATCGGCATCGTGGCCTTCCTCTTCCTGATGATGGGGATCCTGGATCACGCGCGCGGCCGGGTGCTCGCCCGCGCTGGCGCCCGGCTGCAGGCCAGGCTCGAGTCGCGGGTGCTGCGGGCGATCCTGACGCGGGCCATCGCGCCTGCCGCGCGGGCCCGCCCCGCCACCGGGGTCCGCGACCTGGAGGCGATCCAGCGCTTCCTCTCCGGCTCAGGCCCGTTCGCCTTCTTCGATGCGCCGTGGACGCCGGTGTTCCTCTGCGCGCTCTTCATGTTCCACTGGATGCTGGGCGCGCTCGCGGTGTTCTCGGGCGCCCTGCTGCTGCTCATCGCGCTTCTCAACCAGGCGCGGACCGCGCGCCTGCAGCGGGAGGTCGCAGACGCGCACAACCGCTCCGGGCACTTCGTCGAGCAGATGCGGGCCGGCAGCGAGACCATCCACGGCCTCGGCATGCAGAACGCCGTGATCGCGCGCTCCGGCACGCTCCGCGACGAGCTGCTCGACCGCACGCTCGCAGCCTCGGACCGAGGCGGCTTCTTCGGCGTCGCCACGAAGACGCTCCGGCTCTTTCTCCAGTCGATGATGCTGGGGCTCGGCGCCTGGCTCGCCATCCACGGCCAGGTGAGCTTCGGGGTGATGATCGCGGCCTCGATCCTGCTGGGCCGGGCGCTCGCGCCGATCGATCAGGCGGTCGGGCAGTGGCCGCAGCTGCAGCGCGTGCTGGCGGCCCGCCGCTCGCTGGCGGAACTCCTGGAGCAGACGCCGCCGGAGCCGGCCCGGACGACGCTTCCCCTGCCTCGCGCCTTCCTGGAAGCGCAGGGCGTCACGGTGATGGCGCCGGGCGCCAGGGTGCCGGCGGTGCGGGGCGCATCGCTCCGGCTCGAGCCGGGGCAGGCGGTGGGGATCGCGGGGCCGTCGGGCTCGGGCAAGTCGACGCTTGCGCGCGCACTTGCGGGCGTCTGGCGGCCCGCCGGCGGCGCGGTGCGGCTCGATGGCGCGGTGCTGGAGCAGTACGGCGCGGCGCTCGGCCAGCACATCGGCTATCTGCCGCAGGAGGTGGTGCTGTTCGAAGGCACCGTGGCCGAGAACATCGCCCGCATGTCGCCCGGCGCGCGGGACGAGGACGTGGTCGACGCCGCGAAGCGCACCGGCGCGCACGAGATGATCCTGAGGCTATCGGGCGGCTACGACTTCGAGGTCTCGGCGGGGGGCGCAGCGCTCTCCGGCGGGCAGCGCCATCGCATCGCGCTCGCGCGCGCCTTCTACGGCGCGCCGGTGCTGGTGGTCCTGGACGAGCCCGATTCCAACCTGGATGCCGACGGCACGATGGCGCTCGCCCGCGCCGTGGAGGGGCACAAGAAGCGCGGCGGCGCTGCGGTCATCGTGGCCCACCGCCACAGCGCCTTCGCGCAATGCGACCGGGTGTACGTGATGGAGAACGGGCGCCCGGTTCCGGCTCCCCGCCGGGTGCGTCGCTTGCCGGCGGACGTGCAGCACGGCGTGCAAGACAGGGACGTGGTATCGCTTCCCCAACCGGAGGTCGGGTCGATCCGTCGTCCGATGCCCGGCCGCGAGGCGCAAGTCGCTGCCAGCGGCGCCCGGCTCGCGCGGGAGGGCGCCACGTGACGTCGCGGCGGGTTCACGGGCGCTTCGCGGCCGGCAGAGCATTGGCGCTCGGCTTCGGCGGCGTGGCGGTCCTTGTCGGCGGGCTGCTCGGCTGGAGCGTGTTCGCCTCGATCTGCGGTGCGGTCATCACCGCGGGGCTGGTCGAGGTCGAGAGCGGCAACCAGGTCGTCGAGCATATCGACGGCGGCACGGTGAGCGAAATCCTGGTGCGGGACGGCGACCGCGTGGCGCAGGGAGACGTGCTGCTCCGCTTCAGCGGCGATGAGACGCGTTCGGAGGAGGCGATGCTCGAGGCGCAGATTGCCGAGCTCGCGGCCCGGCGGAACCGGCTGGAGGCGGAGTTCCAGAGCAGGGATGCCATCGTCTGGGACGAAGAGCTTGCGGCTATTGCGGCATCGGACCCGCGGGTGCAAGCGGTCGTCGACGGCCAGGAGCGCCTGTTCCGGGCGCGGGCAGCGGCGCGGGCCGGCGAGGCGGCGCAGCTTCGCGAGCAGATCGGCCAGGCGCGCGAGGAGATCGCGGGCCTCGAAGCTCAGGCGGCCTCGCTGCAGGACCAGGCCGCGCTGGTCGAGCGCGAGCTTGCGGCGCAGCGGACCCTGTTCGAGAAGCAGCTCACGCGGCTCGACCGGCTGATGGCCGTCGAGCGTGCTGCCGAGGACCTGGAGGGCCGCGCAGGCGCCATCGCCGCTTCCATCGCCCGGGCGCGGGGCAAGATCGCGGAGCTGGAGCTTCAAATCCTCCAGATCGACGCGCGGTGCATCGAGGAGGCAGAGGCGCAAGCCCGCGACATCCAGGCGCAGGAGAACGAGGTCAGGGAGCGTCTCGCCTCGGTGCAGGGCAGCCTCGGCAACCTGGAGGTGCGGGCGCCGGTCTCGGGCGAGGTGTTCGATCTCACGGTGTTCGCGCCGCAGGAAGTGGTGCGGCCGGGCGAGCCCATCCTGCAGATCGTGCCGGAGGATGCCGCGCTCGTCGTCACGGCGCGGCTCAACCCGATCGACGTGGATCAGGTCTATCCGGGGCAGGAGGCGACGCTGCGGTTCTCGGCCTTTCCCGCACGCGCGACGCCCGAGTTCGACGGCCGCGTGGTGCGGGTCTCGCCGGATGCGGTGCGCGATGCGGAGAGCGGGGTCTCCTGGTACGAGGTCGAGCTCTCGATCGGCGGGCCCGCCGAGGACGCACCGGCAGGGCGCGGCGCGGCGCTGGCGTCAGAGACGCCGGGCGCAAACCGGCTGGCCGGCGATCTCGTGCTGACGCCCGGCATGCCCGTGGAGGCCCATATCCGCACCGAAGAACGCTCGGTCATGAGCTTTCTGGTCAAGCCGGTCACGGACTTCTTCTACCGCTCGCTTCGTGAGGAATGAGGGCGGCCATCGGCAGGCGAATTGTGAATCCGTTCCCCTGCATTGACCGCGCCAAATTCCATGCCGGGTACGCATAAGCGGCGCTTATGCCGCTCATGAGAATTCGGTATTGGACGTGATCATCGCACCCGGGCACTGTCACGCCCATGGCCGAGCGCCGTCGTAGAACACGGCCCGGCAGGTGGAGGCGAAGCAGAAGGGATTTATGTGAGCGGCCCCCCGTTCTTGGGAAGGGGCTTTGGGTAAACCGGGCGGGCGATACCGAAATCGCCCTCGGCTCCCACGGCGAAGGTGCCGCCACGCCACCGGATGAACCGGTGGTCGAGCAGAACACAGAAGACTTCGCCCTCCACGGCTAGACAAGCATGAAAGACCGGGCCCCGACCGGTACGCGGGCCCAGCGAGGGGGGACGGCTGCCTTCAGCGAACGGAGGCAGCCGTCCCTGTAATTCCGCCCGCCATGACCAAGTCGGATTCCTCGGCCCGAGCGGGAGCCGCCGGCCTCAGTTCGCGCGGTACGGCCCGGAAAAGCTCTCGGCGGTGAAGCGGGAGGCACGCAGGCTGTCCGACCAGTGAGCGCAGGCTCAGTAAGTGATGGCGGGGTTTTCGGATTATTTGATGGT
>JAPPHR010000099.1 GCA_028820995.1 Rhodospirillales bacterium | reverse complement strand
GGACTTGAGGAAGGCGCCGTCGTCGAGGTCGCAGGCGGCGACGATGACCTCGTCGTCCACCGAGCGAGCCTGCGCCACGATCTCGCCGTTGGGCGAGACAATGGCGCTGCCGCCCAGCATGTCCACGCCCTCCTCCCGCCCCGCCTTGGCGACGCCCACCACCCAGGCCCCGTTCTGATAGGCGCCGGCCTGCATGGTGAGGTGATTGTGGAAGGCACGCCGGTGCGGCGGCTCGAAGGCGAGGCCGTTGAGCGCCGGCGTGTTGTAGCCGATCAGCACCAGCTCGACGCCCTGCAGGCCGAGCACGCGGAAGGCCTCGGGCCAGCGCCGGTCGTTGCAGATCAGCATGCCGACGCGGCCGCCCAGCGCCTCCCACACCGGGAAGCCGAGATTGCCCACTTCGAAGTAGCGCTTCTCCAGGTGCTGAAATTCGCGTTCCGGTTCGTGCTCGGCGTGTCCCGGCAGGTGGACCTTGCGGTACTTGCCGATGATCGCACCCGTCTCATCGACCAGGATGGCCGTGTTGAAGCGGCGGCTCGCCCCGCCCTCACGCACCAACTCCGCATAGCCGAGGTGGAAGGCGACGCCGAGGGAAGCGGCTTCCTCGAAGAGCCGCCGGGTCACTGGGCCCGGCATTTCCGCCTCGAAGAACGCATCCACCCGGGCGTCGTCGAGCAGCCATCGCGGGAAGAAGGTGGTGAGCGCGAGCTCCGGATAGACCACGAGGTCGGCGCCCCGCTCTGCGGCCTCCCGCATCAGGACGATCATGCGCTGGACCACGCCGGCGCGCGGTTCGGCGCGGGCGATGGGCCCGAGTTGAGCGGCCGCGACGGTGACGATCCGGCTCATATCTCTCCCTCTCTCGCCCACGCAGCGTCGTAGTCGCCGCTTTCGGGCGCGAAGCCGTGGACCCGCCGGCCGAGCGGATGCGCCGCCGCCGGCAGGTCGCAGCGCAGGAATTCGCCCCGGCCTGGCTTGCCCAGCACGTCGCCGTCGTCCCACACGACCGTGCCGCGGGAGAGCGTCGTCACCGGCCAGCCAGTGACGACGCGGCCCTCATAGGGCGTGTAGTCGAGGTTGTCGTGCAGCATGTCCTTGGAGATCGTCACCGTGCGCTCCGTGTCCCAGATCGCAATGTCGGCATCGCCGCCGACCGCGATGCTGCCCTTGCGCGGATAGAGCCCGTAGAGTTTCGCCGGCCGGGTGCAGCAGAGATCGACGAAGCGGTTAAGGCCGATTCGCCCTGAGCCCACGCCGGCGGAGAAGAGCATCGGCATGCGAATTTCCAGGCCCGGCACGCCGTTCGCGATCCGGTTGAAGGGCGCGCCCTTGCCGTGCATCTGCTTGCCCTCCGGGTCGTCGTAGCGGTAGGGCGCGTGGTCGGAGGAGAAGACGTCGAACAGGCCGCCCTCAAGCCCGCGCCAGACGTGTTCCTGGTTCGCCTTGTCGCGCGGCGGCGGGCTGCACACGTACTTGGCGCCCTCGAAGCCCTCGCGGTCGAGATCGGCAGCGGTGAGGAAGAGGTATTGCGGGCAGGTCTCGGCGTAGAGCCTGAGCCCCCGCGCCTTGGCGGCGCGAATCTCCTCCATCGCCGCGCGGGCCGAGACATGCACGATCAGGATCGGCAGATCGGCGATCTCGGCGAGCGTGATCGCCCGGTGGGTGGCCTCGCGCTCGGCAGCGGCAGCATGGGCCACCGCGTGGAATTGCGGGGCCGAGCGGCCGGCGCCGATCAGCCGTTCCGTGAGCCAGGCGATGACGTCGTGGTTCTCGGCATGGACCATCACCATCGCGCCTTCGCGCCGCGCCGCCGCGAGCACGTCGAGGATCTGGCGGTCATCCAGCTTGAGCGCGTCGTAGGTCATGTAGATCTTGAACGAGGTATAGCCGTCCTTGATCAGCGCCGGCAGCTCCTGGCCCAGCACCTGCTCGGTGGGGTCCGAGACGATCAGGTGGAAGGCGTAGTCGATCACCGCCTTTCCCCTAGCGCGGGCATGGTAGTCCTCGACCACGGCGCGCAGCGACTGCCCCCGATGCTGGGCCGCAAAGGGAATGATGCAGGTGGTGCCGCCGCAGGCCGCCGAGATGGAGCCGGAGCGGAAGTCGTCCGCCGTGGTGGCGCCCATCGATGACGGCTGGTCGATGTGGCAATGGCTGTCGACCCCGCCCGGCAGCACCAGCTTGCCGGCCGCGTTGATCTCGTCGGCGCCGGGGCCGAGCTTGTCTGCAAGTGCTGTGACGCGGCCGTCGCGGATGCCCACGTCGCAGGCCATGGTCTCGGCCGCCGTCGCCACCGTGCCGCCGCGAATCACGAGGTCGTACTCGGTCTGCGTCATCGTCGGCTCCGCTACAAGTTGGGGACGACTTTGTCGGCAAGCACGATCGCCTCCTGGTCCTCGTGCAGCACCGTGAGGAACGGCCGCTCTGGCCTGTGCGGCGGCATCACGAGCATGCCGAGGTCCATGGCTCTGCCTCCCGAAGCCCCGCTCGCCGGGCCGTTCCCGCCTTTACTCTAGCCCGGATGCCGCGCCGCGGTCATGGGCTGCGCAGGCGTGGGCGACGCACGCGATTATGTGTCAGTGGGGAAAGGGGACCTCCCCGTGGTTAGCCGACAGCCACGAGCAGGAGCACCCCGATGCCGCCGCGTGCTGCGACGATTGAGAGTCTACCGATGGCCTTCGAGGTCGTGAAGGCGATGCAGGCCAATGGTCTGGAGTGGGCGAGGGCTACCGCTCGCTCGGCCGCTGATCTGCCCAGGAGCTGGTACGGCACACTCCTCGGCCGCCCCCATCACGCGGCGCGCTCGACCAATGACCTGGGCGCCCTCGGGCAGCCCAATCGCGTTGAGTAGCCAACCATCTCCGCGAGCGACGCGGAGGCGAAATCTCGAGACCCTAATCGCCGGCGCGAAGCGCTACGCGGCCCAGGTGCGCGGGAAGGAAGCCCGTTACGTCACGCACCCCGACGTGGTTGAACGGCCAGAGCTGGCTGGATGACCCGGAGCCGCGAGCGGGTGCGCGTCAGCTCACATTGTGGGAGCGACGCGAGCTTGAAGAGAGTGCGAGTAGGGACGGGACCGGAGAATGCTGGGGGCCCTCGCCGAATGGCCGAAATGGCAACCACGTGAAATCCAGCCTTGCTTGCGGATGGACTGCACGGTAATAGCGATTCGCTGGTGATCGGCTCAACGATTCGGAGCATGACACGACCCTCGGCCCGACTCGCGTCGGCATAGATTTCAGCCCCTCTGGCGATCCACGCATCGCAAACACCAAGCGTCGCGCGGTCAATCTGATCGACGCCATCGAGACGATTGGCGGCGAAAACCCTCCCAGCAAGATCGCCCGGCTCAAGGCGCGGGCAACGACGGACATCGAAGCCAGCACCGTGCGGGCCTCCAAGGCCGCGACGCAGTCGGGGCGCCGCACAACGCGGTTTGTGACCGGCCGCTTGGTGGACCCCGCCCCGCGTGTGGAAGCGCTCCGCGCTACCCCAGCCGCTCGCCTCGATCGCCGCCCGCCTCGCGATCTGAACACCACGTGTAGGCGCGTCGGACCCCGAACCGAGAGAGCCTCCCGACAAACCCCGTCGACCTCCTCACCGCGCCACGTCGGACGCGCAACAGCCCCGGACGCCGCCGCGCGCTGGCGCCGCCCGGCCGGTCCGCAGGCCGCTTGGTCGAAGCCCCACTCGCGACGGCCTCGACGCCCCTACGCCGCTCACCATCGCACCCACATAGGCGCCTCGAGGGATCCCGTCACCATGCCGCTTCCCCACGTCACGTCAGGCCACCAAATACTGCCGCGCCCGAGTACCCCTGCATTTACGTATTCTGACCCCCGCGGAACCCCCTGCACCGAACACCTCGATGGCTCGCCACGAGCCCGAATCCGCCCTCGACGAGGCCGAAAGTGCCCCTCACGCGCCTCGCCGCATGGACAGACACAACAGCGCGCCGCACTTCCGTCATGCGCATGACGCGCAGCGTGCGCTGCAGCATCGGCACTTCGACTACAACATCATGTGGCGCGGCGCGCTCATAATCGCGGAATCTTGATAAATGACTGAAATGACGCATTTCTTAATTTACCAGAAATGGTCTTATGCGAATTCGCTACGCCGCGACCACGCGCGGGACGCATGGCGCCGCGACTGCGCGCAACGCCGGCCGACCGAGCTCCGCCCGCGTCGCAACGGGCCCCTCGACGTAGTGCGAGCAGGTGGGGTCTCAACAGCAGCGTCAGGCCGGAAGCCCAGGACCAGCGCGGACTGCAGCGTCGGGCCGTGCCGTCTCGCCCGCGCGCTCAACCGGTCGTGCGCACCGGGTGGGGGGGCGCCCGCCATCGGCCGGCGGCCGCACTGCGTCAGGTCCCCGCACATCCCAGCGCCACTATCGCCAATCAGGTGGACAAAATCAGAAGGATGGTATTGGGAGGACTGAAGTGGACAGCCGGGAATGCACAGAAATGAAGTGGTCGCCGCCGCCGAAGGGGTCACCGGCCGATCGGGTTCTCGATAACTTGGGTCAGTTCAGAAAGACCAGTTGGGAACGCGCGTGCCGCTGGTGTCGGGGCTGGAACGTAACCGACACGAAGAGGCTGGCCGAGGAAGCGGCGCGGGGCGGGGATCCGCGACTGTCGTGGTATGTGCCTGTTGTGGAGGCTCAGGACCGCCTGCTCGCCGAGAAGAGTTCTCCCGCGCCGGACGAGGAGGTTCGGGACGTGATTCGGCGGGGTCGGCCGTACTCGGACAGGGGCTGGCAAGCATATCGACTCAAGGCGCGCGGGAGGCGCACGTGGGCGTCGATCGCGCGCGAGCTCGGTCTGTCGGACGCGCGCAAGGGCGACGTTGCTCTGCGGATGGCGAAGCGCCATGCGGTGCGCGAGCGGCTGCCGTGGCCGCTGTGAAGACGCAACCGAGAGAGACAACGATTTCGACCGCATGATCGCGAAAGCGCGATCAGACTCCGGAGAGGCAGAGGCAAACGAGGGAGAAGGAGATACGCGATGAGCACCGACGCGAAGCCTCCCTCCGAGCCCAGCCAAGACGAAGACGAATGAACCGACTTCTAACCCTCGACGAAGCCGCCGGTCGACTCGGCGTGCCGAAGCGTGGGCTTCGGAGGGAGGCCGAGGCGCACGGCTTCCTCCTGCGTGTGGGGCGGGCAGTGCGACTTCAAGAAGATGAACTAAAGGAGCTTATGGATCGATGCCGCGTAAAGCCGAAGGAGCTAGACTTTACCGCCGCCCCGACAAGCGTGGTGCCGGAACCTACGAAATCCGCGACGGCGGACGACGCATCAGCACGCGCACTGGCGACCGCAGACAAGCTGAAGAAGCGCTCGCGCGCTACATCGCCGAACGGGGCCGACCCATCACCGGCCCCCGTGATCCAGCTCAGATGACCGTGGCCGAAGCGCTCGACATCTACGCGACCGAGCGCGCTCCGCTCGTGCGTGACCCCGCCCGCATCGGCGATTGTATTCGGGCGCTGGTGCCGGTCCTGGGGGCGCTGTCCCCGTCGGCAATCACGGGCGAGGTCTGCCGGCGCTACGGCAAGGAGCGCGACCGGGCGCCCGGAACGATCCGCAAGGAACTCGGCACCCTGCGGGCGGCGATCCGGCATTGTCACACCGAGGGCTATATCACGAGCGCGCCGGGCGTGCGGCTCCCGGCCAAACCGGCCCCGCACGGCCGCTGGTTGGCCCGTGATGAGGCGGCTAAGCTCCTGCGCGCAGCGCACCGCGCACCGCACCGCGCACCGCAACCCTAAAGCGAAGCACTTGGTGCGCTTCATCCTCGTGGCGCTCTACAGCGGTGCCCTGTGCCCCGCCCGATTCACGGCAGATCGAAGTTGCCGAGAAAGCGCGCGATGGCCTGGTTCACCATCTGATGCGCCTCCAGGTTGACCGAGTGCCCGGCGCGCGGGATGCGCGCGAGCGTCGCATCAGGCAACGCGTCGACCATCGGCAGCGCGCGGTCGATGGGGATGGGCACGTCCTCCTCGCCGTGAATCACCAGCGCCGGCACGCGGACAGTCGCGAGGCGGGCGGTGATGTCCTCCTTGTCGATCCACGAGCGGCCCTGGTAGAGCACCGCGCGCGCCGGCACCGTTGTCGTCCAGCGCTCGATCCAGTGGTCGACGAGCTCCCGGTTCTCTGCGAGCGTCGTCGTGCCGAAGCAGTAGGGCGCGACCCATTCGGCGAAGGCGCGCGGCACCATGCCGTCCACATCCAGTTGGCCGAATGCGCGGTGGTACTGCTCCCGCTCCTCGGCCGTGTAGGCCAGCGAGGTCGCGGCAATGACGATCAGCCCTTGCAGCCGTTCCGGGTAAGCCAGAGCGAACTCCAACGCCATCAAGCCGCCCACGGACATGCCCGCGAGAACGCATTTCTCGATGCCGAGATCGTCCAGGAGCGCCCGGCAGTCCTCCACCAGATCGCCCAGCGTGTGCGGCGCGGGCTCGCCCGTGAGCACGCGGCTGTTGCAGGCGATGGGCCGGTAGAGCCGTCCGGCCAGGTTGACAAGCTGGGGATCGAACATTGTCGCATCCATCAACGTGCCGTGGCTGAAGACCACCGCAGGCCCCGATCCCATCTCGATGTAGCGGTCGTGATAGCTCATGGCGGTCTCCTGATTCGTTGACGCGTGCTGCGCTCCGGCAGCGCACGCCGCGCGCGTTACGTCACCGGATCCGGCGGCGCGGCCGCGTACGCCCTCCAGCTCTCAGTTGCCATGACTTGCACCAGTGCGTCCACCGCGTCCCAGACATCGACATGGCGAATATAGAGGGGCGCGATGCCGAAGCGGAGAATGTCGGGGCTGCGGAAGTCGGTGACGACGCCGGCGGCGCGCAACGCCCTGGAAACGGCGTAGCCCTCCGGATGCCGGAACGACACCTGGCTGCCCCTCCCTTCGGGCTCCCTCGGACTTGCGAGCACGAATCCGTGGCGAGCGAGTCTCTCGTCCACCAGGCGGATCAGGAGTCCGGACAGTCCCCGCGATTTCCGGACGACATCGTCTATTTCGACACCCGCAAAGCACGCGACGCCGTGCAGGACGGCCCGGAGCGAGAGGATCGGCGGCGTGCCGACGAGGCACTTCTCGAGGGAGTCGGTAGGGCGGTAGCTGTCTTCGAAACCGAACTGGTTGGCGTGGCTGAACCAGCCGGTGACGACCGGCCGGTGCGCCGGGATAACGTCCCGCGCCAGGTAGATGTAGGCCGGCGCGCCCGGCCCGCCGTTCAGGAACTTGTACGTGCAGCCGACGGCGTACTCCACGCCCCAGCGGTTGAGCGCGAGCGGGACCGCGCCGGCGGAGTGGCTCAGGTCCCAGATCACGGGGACGCGGTGCGCCCTGCAGTGCGCGGTGATCGCCGCCATGTCGTGCATGGCGCCGGTGCGGAAGTTGACGTGGGTCAGCAGCACGAGCGCGGTGTCGTCGTCGATCGAACCTGCGATGGTCGCGGGCTCCGCCAGGACGAGCTCGAACCTCTCGTCGAACAGATCGACGAGGCCTTCGAGGATGTAGACGTCGGTCGGGAAGTTGCCCCGCTCGGTGACGATCCTTCGCCGCCTCTTGCCGTGGCGCAGCAGGGAGGCCGCCAGCTTGAACAGGTTGACGGAGGTCGAATCGGCGACGATGACCTCGCCGGCCGAGGCGCCGATCAGCGGCGCGATGGCATCGCCGGCCTTTCGTGGGAGAAAGAACCAGTCGGCGTCGAGCCAGCTCTCGACGAGGCCCTGGCCCCATTCCTCCCGGACGACGCGGTCGATGTCGGCGGCGGCCGTCTTCGGCAGGGCGCCAAGGGAGTTGCCGTTGAAGTAGAGCACGCCCTCCGGCAGCGAGAACCGCTCCCGAAGCGGGGCGAGCGGGCAGGCCCGATCCAACCTCTCGCACGCGGCGCGGTCCATGTTTCCTCTCGCTCCGTCATTCAGACTCGTGGGCGGCAGCCTGGCTTACGACCCTCGGTGCGCGAGGCGGGCATCGTTCGGTCCGAAGCGCGCGGCCTCCCAGCCTAGCATGACGCGCTTGCGGGCGGGGCCCCACTCGTAGTTCGAGATGCGTCCCGTGCCCCGGATCACCCGGTGGCAGGGGATCAGATAGGAGATCGGGTTGGCGGCGACGGCGCCGCCCACCGCCCGCGCGCTGCGCGGCAGCCCCAGCGCCTGCGCCAGCGCGCGGTAGGACGTGACGCGGCCGGGGGGAATGCGCAGCAGCGCCTCCCACACCTTGAGCTGGAAATTCGTGCCGGCGACAGCCAGGCGGAGAGGCGTGCCGTCGGTCGACCGTTCGCCGAAGACGCGCGCGACGACGGGCTGGGTGGCGGCAGCGTCCTCGCGGAAGCGCGCGGCCGGCCAGCGGCGTTCGAACCCGGCGCGGACGGTTTCGCCATCACTCTCATCGCCATCGGCGAAACCGAGGGCGCAGATGCCTCGCTCCGTCTGGCCGACGAAGCAGGGACCGAAGGGGCTCGGATGAACGCCCCAGGCGATGTCCACGCCCTCGCCGCCTTGCTTGAAGGCGCCGGGGCTCATGGCTTCGTACGTGACGAAGAGGTCGTGCAGCCGGGCGGGGCCCGAGAGGCCCGCGTCATAGGTGGCGTCGAGGACCGAGGCGGAGGCCTCCAGCTGGGCCTTGGCGTAGTCCAGCGTGAGGTACTGGCCGAAGCGCTTGGGCGAGATGCCGGCCCAGCGGCGAAACAGGCGCTGGAAGTGGTGGGGGCTGAGGCCTGCCTCCCGCGCCACGTCGTCGAGGCCCGGTTGATCGCGGAAGTGCGCCTCCAGATAGAGGATCGCGGCCTCGATGCGGGCGTAGTCCCGCGCGTTTGTTTCAATGTCAGTGCGTGTCGATGGCATGGCGGCCCTCCTGAGCCGCCACATTATGGAGCGTGCCGGTGCCCGGCCACCCGATAGTTGCGCCAAATGAACGCGACTACGTCGTGGGGCTGACCGTCACCCCGTGGTTGACCGGGCCGTGGCCGGCGCCGAGGCCGGGCGCCGCCTCGATCGCGTGCCGCAGGTAGCGGCGCGCCCGCGCCACGGCGTCGACCAGCGAGAGCCCCTGCGCGATTCCCGTGGCGATGGCGGAGGCCAGGGTGCAGCCCGTGCCGTGGGTGTGGCGGCTCTCGATCCGGGGGGCGTGGAAGCGTTCGATCCCGCCGGGGTGGCTCAGCAGGTCGGTGATCTCGTCCGACTCCAGGTGGCCGCCCTTGACGAGGACGGCGGAAGGGCCGAGCCGGTGAATCCGCTCGGCCGCGCGGGCCATGTCGTCGACCGTGGCGACGGTGAGGCCGGTCAGCCGCTCCGCCTCCGGGATGTTCGGGGTCACGAGGTCGGCCCGGCCGATCAGCGCGTTCGCAAGCGCGCGCATGGCCGAGGGCTCCAGCAGCGAAGCCCCGCCCTTGGCCACGAGGACGGGATCGACCACGAGCGGCACGCCGTTGGCGTGTCGTTCCGCAATCTCGGCGACCGCCTCGATGATCGGCACGCTGTGGATCATCCCGGTCTTGATGCAGTCGGCGCCGATGTCGGCGAGGACGACGCGCATCTGCTCGGCAACGAATTCCGCCGGTACCGGATGCACGGCGTAGACCGTGTTCGTGTCCTGCGCCGTGAGCGCCGTGATGGCGGTGGCGGCGTAGCCCCCCAGCGCCGTCACGGTCTTGATGTCCGCCTGGATGCCGGCGCCGCCGCCCGAATCGGAGCCGGCGGCGATGAGCACGCGGCCCTTCATTGCGCCTGGGCGCCGGTGTGCTCGCCCGCTCCTCGGGCCGCCTCGACGACGGCCGCCGCTATGTCGTCGACCACCGCAGACACCAGCCCCTCGTCATCGCCTTCCGCCATGACGCGAATCACGGGCTCGGTGCCGGACTTGCGGATGACCAGGCGGCCCGCCTCGCCGAGCCGTGCGTTCCCTTCCGCGATCGCCGCTCTTGCCCGCTCGCTCTCCAGCGGATCGCCGCCGCCCACGCGAACGTTGCGGAGCACCTGGGGCAGGGGGGCGAAGAGCGCGGTCACGTCGCTCGCCCGGCGCCCCGTCGCCGCGAGCGCCGCCAAGGTCTGGAGCGCCGCGATCAAGCCGTCGCCGGTGGTCGCATGGTCGCTCATGACGATGTGGCCCGACTGCTCGCCGCCCAGGTTGAACCCGTGCGCCCGCATGTGCTCGACGACGTAGCGGTCGCCCACGCGGGTGCGCGCGAGAACGAGGCCGATGCCCGCGAGATAGCGCTCCAGGCCGAGATTGGACATGACGGTCGCGACCACGCCGCCGCCCTCGAGCCGCCCGCCATCCGCCCAGCTCGAGGCGATCAGCGCCATGATGTGGTCGCCGTCGATGACCGCGCCGTTCTCGTCGCACATCACGACCCGGTCGGCGTCGCCATCCAGCGCGATGCCGATATCTGCGTTGCGCTCCACCACCGTCCTGGCAAGCAGGGCCGTGTCGGTCGAGCCGCAGCCCTTGTTGATGTTGAAGCCGTCGGGCTCGGCACCGATGGTGATGACCTCGGCGCCCAGCTCCCAAAGCACGGTGGGTGCCACCTTGTAGGCGGCGCCGTGGGCGCAGTCGATCACGATGCGCCGGCCTTCGAGGCCGAGCGGCTGCGGAAAGCTGGTCTTTGCGAATTCGATGTACCGGCCTTCGGCGTCCTCGAGGCGCCGCGCCCGCCCGAGCGCCCCTGGCGCTGCCAGTCCGTGCGTGCCAGTCTCGACCGCGGCCTCGATGCGTGCTTCCGTTTCGTCGGAGAGCTTGTAGCCGTCCGGCCCGAACAGCTTGATGCCGTTGTCGGCGAAGAGGTTGTGGGAGGCGGAGATCATCACGCCGAGATCGGCCCGGAGCGCGCGGGTGAGCATTGCGACCGCCGGGGTCGGCATGGGGCCCACCAGGATCACGTCCATGCCGACCGAGACGAAGCCCGCCGTCAGCGCCGGCTCGAACAGGTAGCCCGAGAGCCGCGTGTCCTTGCCGATGACGACGCGGTGCCGGTGGTCGCCGCGCACGAAGAGACTGCCGGCAGCGGCGCCGACCCTCATGGCGGTCTCGGCGGTCATCGGCTCCCGGTTCGCGACGCCGCGGATGCCGTCGGTGCCGAACAGGGTGCGCGTCATTCCGGCCTCCTGACTCAACGGGGCACCTCCACCGTGGATGCTTTCGGTTCGCGAATCCCGCGCCAGAGCGCGAGCGCCTGGCGGGTCTCGGCGACGTCGTGCACCCGCAGGATGTGGGCGCCCTCGCCGAGCGCATGCAGCCCGGCGGCGAGCGAGCCCGGCAGCCGCGCCTTGGGCGCTTCGCCCGCGCTGACCCGCCCGATGAAGCTCTTGCGCGATGCGCCGACGAGCAGCGGGCAGCCGAGGCCGTGGAACAGCGCAAGGTCGCGCAGGATCTCGAGGTTGTGGCGGGCGGTCTTGCCGAAGCCGATGCCGGGGTCCACGACAATGCGCGACCGGGGAATGCCGGAGGCTTCCGCCGCGTTCACGCGCGCGGCCAGTGCATCGAACACGTCGAGGCTGGCATCGTCGTAGCGGGGCCCGCACTGCATCGTCTCGGGCGTGCCCTGCATGTGGGCGAGCACGATCCACGCGCCGCGGCGGGCGATGACGCCGCACGCCTCCGGGTCGTGGCTGAGCGCGCTCATGTCGTTCACGATGCGGGCGCCCGCTTCCAGCGCAGCATCCATCACCGCAGCACGGCGCGTGTCGACGGAGACCAGAAGCCCGTCATCGGCAAGCGCACGAATCACGGGGACGACCCTGCGCATTTCCTCCGCTTCGCTCGGCGCCTGCGAGCCGGGCCGGGTCGATTCGCCGCCCACGTCGACGATGTCGGCGCCGGCCTCGGCCATGGCGCGGCCGTGCGCGATGGCGTCGTCTTGCGCGGCGAAATCGCCGCCGTCGGAGAAGCTGTCCGGCGTCACGTTGAGGACGCCCATGAGGCGCGGCCGGTCAAGCGCGAGGCCGCAGATCGGTCCGCGGCGCGCGCTCATGCGGGCGCTGAGCCCGGCGATCGCGTCGGCTGCGCCGGGCGCGTTCTTCTCCGCCCAGCGGTGGAGCACGGCTTGTTGCAGCCGCACCTGCCGGCGCGCAGGCGTGCCGCGAAACAGCACGTCCACCAGGTCGAAAGCGAGTGCTGCGCCGAGGATCGGGTTGCAGGGCCGGAGATAAACGCCGCTGGAGACAGGATCTAGCGGGACGACTTCGGCGTCTTCGGCCGCCGGTCGCATCCTAGGTGCCGCCGTCATGACGGCCGGGGTGCCGCTAGGAGCCCGGTTGCGGGTGGGGCTCTAGATCGGGCGGAGACTTGCCCTTGCGCCGGCTGGACGACGGCACCGTGCCGCGCCGACCCTGGGTGACGACGGGCTCGTCGTCGTCCGACCGCACGATCGATTCGCCCTTGAGGACCGCCTCGATCTCCTCGCCGTTGAGCGATTCGTATTCGAGCAGCGCGTTCGCGAGCTGGTGCAGCGACTCCAGGTTGTCGGAAAGGATGCTCCGCGCTTTCGCATAGGCCTCGTCGATGATCTTGCGGACCTCGAGATCGATCTTGTGCGCGGTCTGCTCGGAGACGTTCTTCTGCTGCGTGATCGAGTGGCCGAGGAAGACTTCCTGCTCGTTCTCGCTGTAGCTGAGCGGCCCGAGCTCGTCGGACATGCCGAACTGGGTCACCATGCTGCGCGCGATCTGGGTCGCCATCTTGAGATCGGACGACGCCCCGCTGGTCACCTTCTCGTAGCCGAAGATCATCTCCTCGGCGATGCGGCCGCCCATGGCGACGGTGATGTCCGCCTCGAGCTTCTCGCGGCTGACCGAGATCCGGTCGCCCTCCGGCAGCCGGACCACCATGCCGAGCGCGCGCCCGCGCGGAATGATCGTCGCCTTGTGGATCGGGTCGGAGGCTTCCAGGTGGCCCGCCACCACGGCATGGCCGCCCTCGTGATAGGCGGTGAGCCGCTTCTCCTCGTCGGTCATCACCATGGAGCGCCGCTCGGCCCCCATCATGACCTTGTCCTTGGCGTCCTCGAACTCGATCATGGTCACGACGCGCTTGCCGCGCCGCGCCGCGAGCAACGCCGCCTCGTTGACCAGGTTGGCGAGGTCCGCGCCGGAGAAGCCGGGCGTGCCGCGCGCGATCGTGCGGGGTTTCACGTCCGGCGCCAGCGGCACCTTGCGCATGTGCACCTTGAGGATCTTCTCACGCCCGAGCACGTCCGGGTTCGGCACCACGACCTGGCGGTCGAAGCGGCCCGGCCTGAGCAGGGCCGGGTCCAGAACGTCCGGCCGGTTGGTCGCCGAGATCAGGATCACGCCCTCGTTGGCCTCGAAGCCGTCCATCTCGACGAGGAGCTGGTTCAGCGTCTGCTCGCGCTCGTCGTTGCCACCGCCGAGGCCTGCGCCCCGGTGCCGGCCGACGGCGTCGATCTCGTCGATGAAGATCAGGCAGGGCGCGTTCTTCTTGCCCTGCTCGA
>JAPPHR010000082.1 GCA_028820995.1 Rhodospirillales bacterium | reverse complement strand
CGGTTCGGAACTCCGTCTGAAGCGCTATCAGACGCTGATCCGTGGTCGCCATCCCAGCGATTGTCAATGCCAGTTGTCACCGATCGGAGAATAGCTCTGGTCGCCGCGTCGCCAGTAACAGGCGACCTTGCCATGATCGTTCCCCACGCGATGCTGGTACAGGAAGCTGGCGTATTCCGCAGTGCAGAGACCTGGGCAGGCCTTCGCCAACTGCCGGGACGAGAACCTGTAGGGCAAGCGACCCTCTCTGCGGGCGGTGCGGATACTTTTGAGCGGTTCAATCTTCGAGGAACTGGTCACGCCACTCCGCCTGGCGGTCCGCTTGCAGCCGCCCGGTCGGGAATGGCGCCCGGCGCATGTCCTGTCCGTCGAACCAGGTGCAGTGCGCGGTCTCACCGTCCGCCGACAGCTCCGAGATCGTCATCAACGGCCCGCCCAACACACGCCGGACAAGATCACCCACCTGGAACTGCATCATCGTCACCCCGAAAAAACGGCCGCCCGCCCACAACGGGCAACGTGGCGTTCACGAGGGTTGACGGACGGGCGGCCAATCGGTTGCACGCAATGAAAAGAATCTTGCCGAGTGAAGGCGGGCCGCTCGCCAGCGAGGATGTTCCCACCGCGACTGAGGGAACAAGGCGAGCGACCCGAAGAATGCAGGAGCCCGGACAGGGATAGCGTCAGTGCCTCTTGGGCTCCTGCCTTGCAGTGCCGTCCTTGAGCACGGCAGCCGCAAGCTGGTCGGGAGTGGCGTCGATCCTAATGACCTCCGCCAACTCCTCCTATGTGGGCTGATGGGTTTCAGGCTTGTCCTGGCGCTCAGACATGTGGACATCCTCGACCGACCGACCATGAAAGCGGCGCCGGCAGGCAACGCTGCCATGAGAGAGCCGGGGGCAGCGCTCGACATCCAGACCGTTATCGCCTGAGTGTTCGCCTCTGTCGCCAGATGGGGCTGCGTGGCACCAAGGCGTGCCTCCAGCGCAGTCAATCGCTTGCGCGACTGAAATTCGGCCGGCAGGTTCGTGGCGCGAGCGTTGGCGGTCTGGCCCACCATCTGGTCTCCTGCATCGGTGGCGCCACCGGGGACCAATCGGGGGTCATAACGCCAGTTGGAAGCAATCCCAGCCGCGCCACCTGCTCTCGCGACGCCATCCTGCTATTAGTCATTGCGATGGTTCAACAATATACGAGATGCATCTTTTGCTTCGCCCTGCACGCATCCCGCAACCCGCCTGTCGAGTAGCCCGCATATGGCGCCTCAATAAGGAGCCGAGCCGCATCGCCTCGCCTGACTTGATCCTTTCGAGCAACTCGTTGCCTCATCGGCAGTGTCCGGGACGTCTGAAATGAGGACTGGGAGCATGGCGACAGGTTATGTAACGGTTGAGGCGCTCTCGTGGCGTTACGGCATGACCGGCCGCGCAGACAGGACACGGATTCTGGACAAGTTCGTGGCGGTGACAGGCTTTTTGCGGCGCGACAATCAACCTGAGGCTTGGTGTGTCTGAACCTGCCGCTCGCTAATGTCGTGTCGGCTACGTGCACGCCAATCGAGCCCTTTGGGAATGACTCACCCTGCAGGGCTCAGGCTCATCGGAGCGGTTGCGGCCCAAGCCAGCAAGAAATGAGCAAAGCGCCGGGTGGGCGCCCCGCCCGGCACGGACAATTCGGACGCCGTCACCGACGAGTCCATTCTCAGGGCCGTCGCGGCACCCCCGAAGACTCGCGATCCGGGCGGCAATTCCGAATCTCAATAGGATTCGTGAAGCGCGTGCTTCAGGGCCTTCATCTCTTCGAGACAGCGCCCGGTACCGAGTGCAACGCAGTGCATGGCCCGATCTGCGATGGTCACCGGCAGCCCTGTCGCGTGGCGCAGCACGTAGTCGAGGTTGCCGAGGAGCGCCCCACCGCCTGTCAACACGATACCCCTGTCCACGATGTCCGCCGCAAGCTCCGGCGCCGTGTTCTCCAACCCCATCTTGACTGCGTCGACGATGGCCCCGACAGGCTCCGCCAAGCTTTCGGATATCTGACGCCTGGAAAGGATGATCTCCTTGGGTACGCCGTTCATGAGGTCGCGCCCCTTGATGTTCACGGTCTCGCCGTCACCGTCCTCCGGCGGACACGCCGCGCCCAGCTCCCTCTTGATCCGCTCCGCGCTCCCCTCGCCCAGTAGCAGGTTATGGGTGCGGCGCACATAGGCGATGATGCTCTCGTCCATCTTGTCGCCGCCCATCCGAATAGACCGCGAATAGACGATGCCACCTAGCGAGAGCACCGCAACCTCGGTGGTGCCCCCGCCCACGTCGACCACCATCGAGCCGGTCGGCTCCGTTACCGGTAGGTTCGCACCGATGGCGGCCGCCATCGGTTCCTCGATCAGGAAGACGCGCCGCGCGCCCGCGCTATCGGCCGCCTCCCGGATTGCACGGCGCTCAACGGCGGTGGCGCCGGAAGGCACGCAGATGACGATCTGCGGGCTCGCGAAGCTGCGTCGCTTATGCACCTTGCGGATGAAGTGCCTGATCATCTCCTGGGCCACCTCGAAGTCGGCAATCACGCCGTCCCGAAGCGGGCGGATCGCTTCGATGTTCTCCGGCGTGCGGCCGAGCATCCGCTTGGCCTCGTCGCCGACGGCGAGCATCTGCTTCCTGCCCTTCCGCATGACGAAGGCCACCACCGAGGGCTCGTCGAGGACGATGCCTTGCGACTTCACGTAGACCAGCGTGTTCGCGGTCCCCAGGTCGATCGCCATATCAGCAGAAAGGAATCCCAACATGCGCGCCTCCTCCCGAAGGGCGACACGGCGCGCGGGCCGCATCTGGCAGCCGCAGGCGAAGCAAAGAGCCGGGTCGCCGCCACCGGGCTCCTAGACCGATTCGCGGCGTACTGGCAACCGTTTCGCCTTGCCCGTGGGGAAGGGGAGTCGATCGAAGCGCTCGCCGCGCCGTCCGCTGGATGCGCTCGGGGCAAGGCCGTGCTTCGGGCAAAGACCGGTCAGCACCAGAGGTTCCCACGGCACGCCGCAGCGGGCTCGGGTACCGCTCGTTGGGACTGGCCTGTGATGCCGGACGAGGCTTCGATTGAACAAGTTTGTGCGCGACATACGGGCCGGACTGACGATTGGCATGAGCGACCCGCTCTCCCTGACACGAGTTCGCTACCTCACCGCTGCGACAAGTTATGGGTCAGTGGGTTTTGGGGACCTGTACCCTGGCCTTTCATCCTACGGATGGAATAACCCGATTCGAATGCACAGGTGGTCCGACTTCCCAGCCACCTGCCTTTGGCATACTCTCGAAGTCGTCAATCTCACTTTCCATCTGCTCAAACTGGTGACTTATTCGTCAAAGATTGCGTCATGCGGTTCGGTTACAGTTTCGCCGTGCGGAGGTGCCGTGGCTTCCCCTCCGCAATCCTTGGCCGATGTCGTTAGCGACCATTGGCGTGACCACCGGCCGCGCGCGGAGCGCGAGTTCGCCTACTGGTCCAATCGGACCGGAGGGGGACGGGTCCTCCGCGAAGCCGCATTGTCCATAGCCTCCAACGGGAAGCGGCATCCCCATCAACGCCGAATTCCAGCCCGGGTGCTTCAGCATGCCGCAGATACGTTGGCCCGTCGCGGCATCCCGGCCTGCCAGTCCTTTGACGATCTTCATCGCGCGGTAGACGACAGGATTGGCGACATACGCGGCATCGGCGAACTGGCGGTCTATGACATAGCCTGCCGGATCGGTGCCTCCCTCGGCCTCGCGCTTGAACACGTCTACCTTCACGCAGGCACGCGCGAGGGAGCTCGCGCTCTCGGGCTCCGGGGCAGAACGGTCCACAAGAACGAGCTGCGCCCGGAGTTTCACAGGTTGAGTCCTGCCGAAATCGAGGACTGCCTTTGCATTTACAAGGCCCAGATTCGGCGTTTGGCCGCGGCCTCACACATATGAGCTCCCACCTCGATATCGGTTGGCTCATGCTTGAGCGTCGAGCGTCCGGTCGTTACCACTGACGACCCAATTGCCCGATTCTGTTCCGTCGAGCCGCTCTGTCGGAAAACGCCGATGTCCCTGGCAATGCGCGGCACCCCCAATCATGCGTCGGCGCTCCATGCGAGCCTCGCCTTCCACCGCAGTCACCCCCAGGATCGACCCCGAAGCCCGATGCGTTAGATTAGCCCCGTTCGCCATTGTACGACCGACCGTCGTCAGCCGGCGTACTTGATCGCTTAGCGAGCAATGGCGGCTCCAGGTGAGCCGGCCGTTTACCCGCACCACTTGAACATGGAGAAGTTGGCTTGGCGCTGTTCTCATCGCCGTCACGCCCCGCGACCGGCATGAATGCTGCAGGCAGGTGAGAAAACGGTCATCCGCCGCCACTTGGAACCCGTGATCGTCGGCACACTGAAAAACATCGAATTCGGTTTGATGACCGGTCCTGCAATACGCGCTCCTGGTCTCCACAATGAAGGTTATTTATCGTGTTATTACAAGGTTCTATAGAACTGCGCAAAGTTGTCGAAATCTAGAATGCGGGCTAGCGGAGCGCAACCAGAACGGCGGTATCGCGCCATGCGGGCGGCAAGCCCGAGCGCCTCTCTGCCAACCGACTCGGCAATTGCCTGCAGGGGAGCTTCCCGGAGTCAGCCGGCCGCGTACGCCGGCTTGCGAATTCACCCCAATGGCAACTGTTTGGCCGAGCGGCGTCGATCAGGTTTCCTTTGCGAATGTTTCGAGAACGTGCGCGTGCCGTCGCATTCTTGACGGACGAACCCCATCGCCTATCAAGTGCGATGAAGCACCTGCCCGTCGGGACGGGTGCTGCAAGCCAGCGGCCGGCGTGCACCGGAAAGTGCTGCGCCCGAGGGAGGGGTGAGCATGAAGGAGCTTTACGATTGGGTTCCGTGGTTCAAGGAGCTCGGAGAGCAGATTGCCAAAGGCGGCGAACGCTACCTGATTGATAGAGCCAAGACGGTGGCGTGGAAGGCTGACGGAAGCGAATCGGCAATAGTGAGTTACGGCGACGACAACATCGATCCCTTGTCCTTCGTGTACACGGTGGCCAGCCTAACCAGAGGGGGCGCCACCAGGAACCGGGTCTACTCGAGCATATCCAATGTGTTCGAGTTGAGCAGTCAGCTCGATCTCGAATTGGACGATGGCTTCGTATTCCCGACGCCGCCGGGGATAAACACGCTGTTTCACAGTAGCGGCAAGGGAGATCCGGCGCTGCTCTGGAGATTGTTCCGCGATGCCGTGGCCGGGTTCGAATCGGTCAAGCCGGACCAGTTTGAAGAAGCGCTGAACATACAGAATGTCGCAACGAGGAAGCTCACGCAGGTCCTGTTCCTGGTGAACCCGTACGAGTTCCTGCCCATCGACGAACAGACCCTGTCGCTGGGCCTCTTCGAATCGGTGCCGAAGCGCATCGGTCTGGAAGAGTACGGAGCTTTGATCGGCAGGGTCGGGGCAGCGTTCCCCGGGTGTCGGCCCTACGAGGCGAACCTTTTCGCGTATCTTCATTCGTCGAACCAGTTGCGTGTGGACGCGGGCAACGTCTTTCAGGTCAGCACGAATGCCTACGACGACGGCAGCGACCATTGGGAGGAATTCGAGGCCGGAAAATGTGTTTATGCCGGGGGGCCGGGCGACAAGAGAAAGTACCCTCTCGCGGACGCGAAGCGTGGCGATCTGGTGCTGGTCAGGTTCGGGCGAAGCGAAGGGCGCGGGATCGGTGTGGTCTACAGAAACGACTATCAGGGCGAATTCGACGAGGCCCATCGGCTGCATGTGCTGTGGCTGAACAAGGAGCGCGGGACACTGCCGGAAATGACGGCGATGATCGGCTTCGGCCGTGCCGGGAAAACAGTCGATTCATTCAGGCGGACGGCGGAGTACGTGCCCACATTCGGGTTGCTGGATTTGCTGAGCGCGGAGGAGAGCTCCGGATTCGATGGATCCGTTGGAGATGAGGCCGCAGACGAGGGTCTTCCCCTCAATCAGATCCTTTACGGGCCGCCGGGAACCGGCAAGACGTGGCGGACGAGGGATCTGAGCCTCGAGATCGTCGGTGAAGCAGGCGGCGATGGGGAAGGCAACCGAACGACATTCGAAGAGTTGCGGTTCAACCCCGAGGACGGCACCGGGCGGATTGCGATGGTGACGTTCCACCAGAACGTCGCCTACGAGGATTTCATCGAGGGTATCAGGCCGGTGCTTGGCGCGTACGGCACGCTGGCGTACGAGATGCGGCCGGGCATCTTCAGGCGCCTCGTGGAGGCAGCGACAAAGCGTGACCGCGAACGCTTCGTGCTGATCATCGACGAGATCAATCGCGGCAACGTCGCAAAGATATTCGGCGAGTTGATCACTCTGATGGAGGACTCGCGGCGTATCGGTCGGGAGGACGCGACCTATGTGACGCTGCCCTATTCGGGCAAGAGGTTCGGCATTCCGAAGAACATCTACGTGATCGGCACCATGAACACGGCTGACCGCTCGATCCAGCTCCTGGACACGGCCCTGAGAAGGCGGTTCACCTTCGTCGAAATGATGCCCGATCCAGAGCACCCGAATATCAGCAGGGACATAGACGGGATCGATTGCACCAGGCTGCTGAGGGCCATGAACGAGCGGATCGCGGTGCTGCTCGACCGCGAGCACCGGATCGGACACACCTACCTGCTGGATGTGAACACGATCGGCAAACTCTCGGACGCGATGCGAAACCGTATCTTTCCTCTGCTCCAGGAGTATTTCTTCGATGACTGGGCGAAGATCCGGGCGGTCCTGGGTAGAAATGCATTTGTCACAGTAAAGAGTGTGCAGGATCTGAGAACGGATCCGGACGCGATAGAGGAGACCCGGGAGGTTTTCGAGCGGATGCCGGACGATGACCCCGCGTGGGAGGACCCCGGTCAATACCGCTTGATCTACGAGGGGGATACGCCAAGCGAAATGGACGTGTCCTGATGCGTGGTGTCGTCACGGTCAGGGAGCACGAAACGTTCGAGACCACGTCTTCATTGACTGCGCAGGATGCCGTCGACCTCAGGGCGGTCGCCCGGAAGGTGCTCAAGCGCAAGGACGGCGATCTGGCCGCCAGCAATCATGTAGGCGTCATCACCACGCGGCGCGGACTCGTCCTGGAAATACTTCCGAAGATCGATCTGGGCGGCGAGGCGGATCCCGACTACGAAAAGACCAGACGAACGTTTCTCCGGATGCTGAGATGCTGGCGCGGACTGGGAGAGGCGTTGCCGGAGAGCGGTATTCGCGCCATGCCGCGCTTTCCCATGCTCGATGTGTTCGTTCACCAGTTCCTGGTCAACGTGAACGCGCTGGCCCGGGCGGGACTGGCGCGCCGCTACATCCCGGTCGAGGAGAACCTTCCCTATCTGCGGGGACGACTTCTGTTTCGCGATCAGTTGCGAACGAACCTGTCCAACGGGGCGCAGTTTTTCGTCGCGCATGACGAGCTGAGCGTCAACCGGCCGGCTAACCGACTTATTCACACCGCGCTCGCCAGGCTCGCGCCCGCCCTAAGGAGCGACGAGAACGCGCTGCTCCTTCGCGGCCTGAGGATTGCGTTTGCCGACGTGCCCGAGTCAACCGAGCCTCACGCTGACTGGGAGAAGCACCACGTCGACCGCTCCATGCGTCTCTATGCGCCAGTGATGCAATGGGTCGGGCTGTTCCTGTTCAACAAGGGGCTCACGACGTTTGCGGGAATGCACGACAACATTTCCCTGCTGTTTCCCATGGAAAAAGTGTTCGAGAACTTCGTGACGCACAGCTTCGGTCGTTACCAACGGCGCTACCGCGTGGCTGCGCAGCATCCACAGAAGCAACTGGCCACAATCGACGGCAAGGGAGCGTTCACGACGAAGCCGGATATCGCGTTGAAGGACGGAACGTGCGTCAGGTTCGTACTCGACGCCAAGTGGAAGGACATCAAAGGGTTCGGCGACGACGCTAGGCACGGCGTCGATCAGGCGGACATGTATCAGCTTTACGCGTACGGCAAACGCTACGGGTGCGACGCCGTGGCGCTGGTCTACCCTCGTACCGGTCGATTTCCCGACGAACTGCGTTACCAATTCTTCGACGGGCTTCCGTTGATCTGCCTTCCATTCGATGTCACGAGGCCGCAAGACAGCGTTCAGCGGTCTTTGCAGTCATTGTCAGAAAGCACGGGTAGCTGATTTCTCCTGCGCGGTAGCAGCCCATCGCGAGGCGATGCATTCAGGTTTGGCGGCGGTGCCGGACTGCGGTGCGATGCGGTACGGGGTCACGTGTCTGTTTCGCTTGGATGGGAAGATTGGGAAGCAAGTATATCTGCTTGTGCGATACGGGCGGCGCGCACCAGCTCGTCCATCTCTCGGCCTCGACCCTCGCTGATCATTTCATCCCGTTTGAGCGTCGACAGGATGTAGGCGCTGCGGTGAGTGAGCTTGATGATTTCGATTAGCGCAGGCGAGAGGGCGCCTGGCTTGGGCTGTGGATCGTGGTCAACAAGGTTGAGCGCCACGCCGCGAACGTAGTCGGAGGCCGTGATGCCGCGGCGTTCGGCTGCTTTCTGGACCTGTTGCCACTCCGGGTCAGAGAACCTGACGGTGCGCTTTATTCGTCTGGCGTCGCGACCGCGAGGTCTCGGCAGATCGGTCTTGGCATTGGGAGGATTCTCAACGGTCATGGCTTTGGCACCTCAGTGAGTTTGTTTGCGATAAGCGGCAGGAGTGACCGGGCAAAGTTGCTGGTCCAGATGTGCATCGACGGCTCATTCTCCATCGCACGGCGGTCTACGGTATGTCATATTCTGACGATCAGATAGACTAGCTTATTAGCCTGTCCACTGCAAAAGTATCAGCGATTTCTGGGCTTATTGTATGAGGCTAATACGCCAGTCACTCAGTCCAACGCGGTCTATTGGGCTGTAATCGTGTTGCAGCGTTCTCCAGCGTAGCTAATGCGCCCCATGACAGCGAATTCGGGCCGGGCACCCCTAGGTGCGTGGGGTGTGCAGGTTCAGGCGGCTCCGCCGTAGACAGGGACATAGGACAGGGAGGAAAGCGGTCAGGCCCCAGCCGGGGAAAGCGCGCCAGGCGGGGACGACGCTGCACTGCGTTGCGCAGGGCGCGGCGGGCACGCGGTCGTCGGGCGCGCAGCGAGGGCGGCCATGATCGAGAGGCAGGTGTTCATGGCCGTGCGCAGTGGTCCGACGGAGCCGACGACGCAAGTGTCGGCGCAGGCGTCGAGGCATCGCGCAGTGGTGCCGCACACCGTGACGACGGGGTGCGCGCGATGGCCGCGGGGGTGCGAGGCGAAGCGTCCGGCGATGGCGCGCAGCGCCGAGGCAGACGCGGAGCGGGCAAGGCTCGCGAGGGGAGCGCGCAGTGGACGCGAGCGCGAGCGGCACAGGCGCGGATGCGCCAAGCCGATCGCGCGACACACGCCGGGCGTGGGACGGGACACGGAGAAAAAGGGGGGCCGATCCCTCGCCGAAGCGAAGGACCGGCCCTGGCGGACGAGGCAGCGCGGCCGTCACGCGGTGACGATCATGACCGGGATGCCGAGCTGCCGGGCCTTGTCGATCAGGTTCCCGGTGATGCCTGAGCCGGGGAACGCGATGACGCCGACCGGCAGCAGGTTCAGCAGCTGCTCGTTGCGGCGGAAGGGCGCGGCGTTCCCGTGCGCGGGCCAGTCCGGGCGGCAGACCACCTGGTCGACGCCGCGCGCCTCCGCCCAGCTCGCCGCGATCTTCTCGTAGCCCGGCCCGCCGCCGTGCAGCAGCACCATGTCGCCGTACTTCGCGCGCGCCCGGTCCAGCGTGGTCCAGACCGCGTCCGCGTCCGCGACGTTCTTGCCGCCGGCGATGGCGACCAGGGTCCCGTCCGGCAGGTGCGCGCGTGTCTCGCGGTCCTGCCGTGCGCGGCGGAAGTCGCGGCCGTCGATCGCGGCCGAGGTGAGCTGGCCGGTCTGGCTCGCGTGGGAGCCGTGGCGCGGGCGCCAGACGTCGCCGGTCTCGACGCGGTAGGCGTCTGCGGCGACGTCCCGCAGCTTCTCGAACGCGTCCCTGCGGTCGCCGAGGTTCTGCGCGCGGTCGGTGAGCGTCTCCAGCTCGTGCGCCTTCACCTCGGTGCCGTCCTGCGCGCGCTCCAGGTCGCGCATCTCCGGCACGATCCGGTCGACCGTCCGGTCGAGGCGGGTGACCTGCGCGTGCAGGCAGTTGACGAAGCCCCACAGCAGCGCCTCGCGCTCGTCGGCAAGCTGCGTGCCGTCGACGGTGATGCCGTGGACGATGGTGCGGATGGCCTCGCCGAGGGCGTCGATGGCGTCGTCCTCGTCCCAGATCACGCGGCTGTCGCGTTCGCCGCGCTCAGGCGTTGCGCCGAACAGCGCCATGCCCTCGCAGACTGCTGCGGTGGAGGAAGCGGACGCGGTGTGGACGATATCGTGCATGACGATCTCCTGTCTGTTCATCCTCCGAGGCGGAATGCCCCGTCGTGATGTCGTTTTGGGACACGCGCGCGCAGCGGAAGCACCTGGCCCTAGAAGGTCTTGGGCGGGAGTTGGTGCGGAAAGTCGCCGATTTTGGTGCGGAAGATCGCGTTCGCGGTGCCTGGGAGGGCCGGCGCGGGGTCGTGGTGGTGAGCCCCGTTATGAGTAGGCCTTCGAGGCGCGCGGCGGTCAGCACCCGCCCAGGCACGGGCGGATGGAGGGACGCAAGGCGGTGCGTTCCGGCAGAGACCTGGGTGCTGTCCGCCGCGTGCCGGGCCGCAGGCGAGCGCCGGCCCGATACGCCTGCCCCTGCCGCGCGGGGCAGGCGTGCCCCACGTGAGGTGGTTCGTGACTACAGGCAAGCGATCTTCACGGTCGGCGACTTTCACGGCCCGCGCTAGTCCTTCTTGGGCCAGGCCGGAGCGCAGCGAAGGACCCGCAGGGTTGCTGGAGCGAGCACGCGTGGCACAATGCGACAACACGACGGGGTGAGCATTCATGGATGCCCTCGAACACGATCCTGATCTGCTGCGGTTCGCCGGGCAGGTGGTATGAGGGCGTGAAGGCGAAGACGGGATCGTCGGGCAGCGTGTGGGTGTTGCTCATGGGGAGTCCTCCAATGCGGGGTTGGCGGGGGCCGGGGATCGGGGGAGCGCCCCCCCGGCGAGCCGACGGGGGGCGGGCCGGCAGTACGCACAGGGCGCGCTCAGGAGCGGGCCTCGGGCGCCGCGATGGGCCAGCGGTCGACGACGCGCTCGAGCGTGGCGCGGTCGGGCGCGAACAGGCGGGTGCGCCACGAGACGATCTCGGCGATGCAGCCCATGCGCTTGAGCGCGCCGGTGTCGCCGTCCGCGGGGCCCTCGATCTCGATGCGGAAGGCGCCCATGAGGCGGCGCCGAGCCAGCTTCCAGCCGTTGGAGAGACGGAAGGACGCGCCCCGCACCATGATCTCGTTGTGGACCTCGGCGGGGGTGAGGCCGGGGCCGCCGTCAAGGCCGAGCGCCGCGCGGAACTCGCTGACCTCTGCGGGGCCGAGAACGCGGCCGATCAGGTGCTCGCCGTCGTCGGCGAGGAGGCGGCGGACCCGCATGCTCTCGTCGGGGAGGCGGTCCCAGATCGGCAGCAGCAGGCCCGCGACCAGCCAGAAGCGGGACTCGCGGTGCGACGGCAGCCCCGCGATCTCGGCGTCCCAGAGGGCGCGCCAGCGGTCCTCGCCGGCGGCGCGCCACTGCGAGGCGTCCAGCGCCGCCCTGGCCATGGTCTCGCGGACGGCGGGACGCACCAGGCGCACGCGCTCCTGCACGTCGCCGTCGTCGAGGGTGCGCGCGGGCGCGTCCATGACCAGCGCCGCGCGCTTCGACTGGCCGTTGACGATGAGGCGCGGCGGCTTCCCGGAGGTGGCCGCATGGAGCTCGATCGCCGCGTCGGCGGCGAGCGGCTCCAGCCGGTCCTTGCGCGCGATCTCGACGATCTCGGTCTCGGCGCCGGAGCCCTCGTGGGTGAAGACAGATTCGCGGGAAGCGACGGAGAGCGAGTCTGCAGCGATGGTCTCGACGCCCCGTTCGAAGGTCCCGGCCTCGACGGCGATCTCGATGTTGGCCTCGATGCGGGTCTCCAGCGCGCCGAAGAGCTGGTTCTGCTCGTCGATGGGAAGCGCAAGCAGCCGGTTGAGGAACTGCGGCATGGGCGGCAGGTCCTCCTTGAGGCTGCCCTCCCAGGTAAGCTTGAGGCCGGTGGCCTCCTCGAAGTCCTTGAGCGACCAGCCCTCGATGTGGCCGCGCCAGAGCGCGATGTAGAACTGGCGCAACGCGGACTTGGCGTAGAGGCTCTCCAGGTTGTCGCTGGCTCTGAACAGCGCGGTGTCGTCGCCCCCCATGGCGGTCTGGGAGTCGCGCTGGCCCCGCGTGATGGCGCCGAGGGAGTCGAGGCGCCGGGCGATGGTGGCGATGAACCTCCGCTCCCCCTTCACGTCAGTGGCGACGGGACGGAACAGCGGTGCCGAGGCCTGGTTCGTCCTGTGGGTCCGCCCCAGCCCCTGGATGGCCTGGTCGGCGCGCCAGCCGGTCTCCAGCAGGTAGTGGATGCGGCGTTCGGTATTGGCGCAGCCGAGATCGGCGTGATAGCTGCGCCCGATCCCGCCCGCCATCGAGAACACCAGGATCTTCTTGCTCCCGTCCATGAAGGCGGCGGTCTCGGCGAGGTTGGCGGACGAGGGCCGGGAGCGCAGCGCCAGGCGTTCGCCTCTGGCGTCCTCGATCCTGAGCACGCGGCGCGAGCGGCCGGTGATCTCGGCCACGGCGTCGTGCCCGAAGTGGTGAATCAACTGATCCAGGGCCGACTGCACCGGCGGCAGCGCGCCGAGCTTCTGGATGAGCGCCTCGCGCTTCGCCAGTGCCTCCTGGCACAGCACCGGGTTGTTGTCGGCATCGAAGACGGGGCGCGACATGAGGTTGCCGTCGTCGTCCTCGAAGGGCTCCTGCAATTGCACCGGGAAGGCATGCTCCAGGAAGTCGAGCACGTACTCGCGCGGCGTCAGGTCGATGGAGAGGTCGTCCCACTCGGACGCCGGGATCTCGGCGATGCGGCGCTCCATCAAGGCCTCTCCGGTGGAGACCAGCTGCACCACGGCGGAGCGGCTCTCGTCCAGGTCCGCCTCGATGGCGCGGACCAGCGAGGGGCACTTCATCGAGGTCAGCAGGTGGCCGAAGAAGCGCTGCTTGGCGCCCTCGAAGGCCGAGAGCGCGGCGGATTTGGCGTTCTTGTTCAGAGTCGACTCCCCGTCGACGATGCCGGTCGCCTTCAAGGCGTCCTGGATGTTCCGGTGGATGATCTTGAAGGCGCCCGCATAGGAGTCGTAGATGCGCCGCTGTTCCGGCGTGAGCGGGTGCTCCAGGATGTCCACCTCGACCCCGTCGTAGCTCAGCGCCCGAGCCTGGTAGAGACCCAATGCCTTGAGGTCGCGCGCCACCACCTCCAAGGCGGCGACCCCACCGGCCTCCATGGCGGCGACGAAGGCGGTGCGGGTCTCGAACGGGGTCTCGCCGGAGGCCCAGAGCCCGAGGCGCCGCGCGT
>JAPPHR010000148.1 GCA_028820995.1 Rhodospirillales bacterium | reverse complement strand
GCTCATCGACGAATTCTAGCTGATCACCACACCAAAGTCCGACAGACTGCTAAGCTGCTTGTTTGTACTCGTCCAGCACCTCGTCGATCGGGCCGCGAGCCTTGACCCTGCCGGCATCGAGAAGCACGCCCGTGGAGCAGACCCGCTGGAGCAGGCCGGCATTCTGGGATGCGAGCACCAGGATTCCGGCACGCTCCACGAATTCCTCCAACCTGCGCTTTGCCTTCTCGACGAAGGCCCGATCGCCCATGCCCAACCATTCGTCCATCAACAGGATCTCGGGCTCGAAGCATGTGCAGACCGCAAACGCGAGCCGCAGCCGCATGCCTGCCGAGTAGGTGTGCATCGGCATCGCCAGGTAATCGCCGAGCCCGGTGAACGCGGCGATCTCGTCCATGCGCTCGCGCACCTGCTCCGGCAGCAGTCCCAGGAAGAGCCCCCGGGTCATGATGTTCTCGTAACCCGTCGCCTCCGGATTGATGCCGAGCGAGACGCTGAGCAGCGACGCCGTTCTGCCGTGCCGATAAACGCGGCCATGCGCGGGTTCGTAGGAGCCCGCGAGGACGCGCAGCAGCGTCGTCTTGCCCGCGCCGTTGGGGCCGACGAGGCCGACCCGGTCGCCGTGCTCGAACGCGAGGCTCACGTCTTCGAGCGCACGCACCAGCAGCCGTCTGCCGGCGCCGCGCGCGATGCGCCCACCGGTGCCGTGATGCAGCAGCCGGTTTCGCAGCGAACGCGTATTGGTGTTGTAGACGGAGAAATCGACCGTGACCGACTCGAGCCGGAGGCTGACCATGGCGCTCATACCCAGTAGGCGATCCGCCAGCGATAGCGGCGGAAGAACGCGAACGCCAAGACCCAGCCGCCGATCGTCATGATCAGCACCGCGATCCAGGAGGAGAGTGCCGGCACCTTCCCCAGAAGCGGCGCCCGCACCACCTCCACTAGATGGTAGAAGGGGTTGAATTCCAGCACTGCGGCGCGCGCAGGCACCAGCTCCGGCATCCAGATGATCGGGGTCACGAAGAAGCAAATGCGCACGATGCTCGTCACGATCGGCGGCACGTCGCGGAATCGCGCCGAGATGATGCCGAGCAGCAAGATGGCCCAAAGGCCGTTCAGGCAGAGGAGCGCAAGACCCGGCAGGGCGAGCAGGCCGGCCCAGCCCGGCCAGACCCCGAAGACGGCCGCCACGACGACGAAGACCAGGGCATTGTGAAACAGGATCAGAAGGTTGCGCCAGAGCAAGCGGTACATGTGGACCGTGAGCGGCAGCCCCACCTGCTTGATGATGCCCTCCGCATCGATGAACACCTTGCATCCTTCGTTCGCGGTGCTGGAGATCAGCGTCCATACGATGAAGCCAAGCGCCAAGTGCGGCACGAAGATCGCGACCTCGACCTTGAACAGCATGCCGTAGAGAAAGCCCAGTGCACTCACCAAGGCGCCCATGCTGAGAGTCAGCCAGAGCGGCCCAAGGACGGAGCGCCGATAGCGCTGTCGGATGTCCTGCCAGCCAAGCAGGTGCCAGAGATGATGCGTTCGCGCGCCCTGTATGAGATCGAAGAGGGCCAGCGCGGCCTGCGAGGGGGCGGGCGCCGGAGCGTATTTCGGGCTATCTCCGAAGGAGTCCGCTGTCACCTCCTCGTCCGCTTCCGTCGGACGAGTGCCTGCATCCGCTCCTGCTGTTGGCAAGACTGCCCCTCTCAATGATGTACCGAGCCGAGGCCACGACCGGCCCTGCGGCAGGTCCGCACGCTTCTGGAAGACCTCCGCGTGGCGGACTCTAGCGCAACCCCCCATCGCATCAAGCTTGTGTGCAGCTAATCGCCGCTTTACAGAACGTGCGTCAGAAGCGCGGCGTCGGCGAACGCGCAAGGTGTGCGATGATGGTAGACGCGATGCCGTTCCTGTTCACCCTTCCAGCACAGTCAGCCGGGACACGGGCCCGCCCACCCGGTGCGGTCCCGCAGGAGAGTTTGCCGGTTCGGAGGCCTTGCTCAAGGCGACGAAGGCGAAGCGCCGATCCTGCCTGCCCCTCCCGTAGATCAAGTCGTCCAGGCTCGGCGGTTCTATTGTGAGAAGAAACCGATGTCCCATGGCATGGAAATGGACGAGGATACAATCGGCGTGCAACCACCTTCTGTCACGAAGCCGAAGGTCATTGAACGCGTCAGAAAGTACACGAACGTCGCCAAGAAAATCCTGAACGGACTCAGAGATCTCGACGGCTACCGCGAGACGAAGAAAATTGACGCACTGCACAATCTGGCGGAAGAACTTCTCGAGTTTGCTCCGACTATTACGCACCGAGCCGTCGCCCGAGAACTGCGCGATTCTCTGTTCTACGGCGAGCTCGACCGGGCGCTGCGCATGACGATGACCGCGTCCCGAAAACCCGATCTTCGGGCGGAGAAGATCGTCTCCCGCAAGTACGCATTCTTGTGGCTCTGCATTCCGAAGGTTGCATCTCGCAGCATCAAGTCCCTGCTGTGCGAGATCGACGAAGATGCCGAACTGATCGTCGGCAAATCGGTCTCAGAGGTTCTTGCGGCGTATCCGGAGGCGCGAGCCTACTATAGCTTCGCTTTCGTCCGGGACCCTTGCCGCAGGGCGTTCTCGTTTTACGCGGACAAGTACCTGAAACCCGAGGAAAAGAAACGCCAGTATTTTATCGACCCATATTACGGAACCGCACCGTCGTTCGACTTCTACGACCTGTGCCGGTGGCTGAACACACCTTACGGCTCAGATGCGTTCGCCGACCGGCACTGGCTATCCCAGACCCGACAACTCGAGCTCGACGAGGGGCGCCTGCCCGACTTTGTCGGACGGCACGAGAGCCTCGACGCTGACTTCAGGTCGGTATGCGAACGCTTGGGCATGCCGGTGCGCAGTCTGCCCAAATTGAACACGATGGTTGGATGTAAGCCGACCGAGGAGGACTTGCGAAGTGTCGCTCAATTGCCCGACCGGCACCTGAACGAGACAAACGTGACATTGTTACAGGAGCGGTACGCAGACGACTTCGCATTGTTGGACAGGCTGCGCGAGCGTCGATGATCCGTGGAGGTCGCGATGGGAGATGGCTGGAGCAGGCAGGTAAGGGAAGATTCACGGCGTTACGCCATGGATCAAATTCCTGCAGCTGCTCCGCCGGCCCCCGGAAAGACTTCTTCGCGGCGGCGTCTGGCGAAGCTTCCTCTTGCTTCAGGCTTCTATGCCCGGCCCGGAGCCCCCGGGTTCTGTGTCGCCCGTCACCCTTCCGCCTGCGCCCTCTTCTCGTCGAGGGCGCGGAGGACGACCTCGGGGGTTACCGGGATCTGGGTGATGCGCACGTCTAGGGCGTTGTTGATGGCGTTCACGATGGCCGGGATCGGGCCGTTGGTCACCATCTCGCCCACGCCCTTGCCGCCGTAGGGGCCGCTCTCGGCCGGGTACTCCAGCACCTCGCAGGCGACCTCGGGCATCTCCGCAGCACCCGGCTGCAGGTAGTTCTGGAAGTCGACCGGCGCCGGGTCGATGGCCGGGTAGCCGGGCGCGGTGGTCTCGTAGAGCGCGTGGCCGATCCCCATCCACGAGCCGCCGACGATCTGGCCCTTCACCAGGTCGGGGTTCACCTGCTGGCCCACTTCGTAGACGCTCTTCATGTCTATCACCTCGACCACCCCGGTCTCGGTGTCGACCTCGACCTCGACCACGGTGCAGGCATGGGCCTGGGTCGAATCGGGGTCGCACTCGCCGGTCTCCGGGTCCATCGGGCTCGGCGGCTTGAGGTAGGCTCCGCGGCCCGCGATGGTCTTGCCGTAGCCGAAGTGGGCAGCGCCGGCGACCTCGCCGACCGAGACGGACTTCTCCGCCACGCCCTTGATGTGGATGTTGCCGGCGCCGTCGGTCTCCAGGTCCTCAGGGCTCGCCTCCAGCAGCTCTCCCGCCACCTCGAGCATCGCCTTGCGCGCCTCAGCCGCCGCCATCACCACGGCGTTGCCCGCGCGGTGCGTGGTGCGGCTCGCGAAGGTGCCGGTGCAGTGCGGGCCGGTGTCGGTATCGGCGGTCTCCACCACGATGCTCTCGTAGGGCACGCCCAGGGTCTCGGCCGCAATCTGCGCCAGCACGGTGCGCAAGCCCTGGCCGAGATCGACGCTCGCCATGGTGCAGACGAAGTCGCCCGCCGGCGTCATGTGGATCAGCGACTGGGTGGGATCGCCGCCGAGATGCATGCCGGTCGGATAGTTCACGGCCGCGAAGCCGGTGCCCCTTACCTTGGCCATCAGCTTGCCTTTCTGTCCCAGGAGGTCATCGCTTGGTATTCCGCCGGCAGCTCGTGGCCGGCGAGGCGGGCCGCCGCCTGGATGGTCTCCACCATCGCCGCGTCCTCGTTCACCTTGCGGTGCGCCCGCATGTCGCCGTTGCGGTAGGCGTTGAGCAGCCGGAGCTGCCACGGGTCCATGCCGATGGTCTTGGCCACCTTGTCCATCTGCAGCTCGATGGCGAAGGAGGCCGCCATGACGCCGAAGCCCCGCATGGCGCTCGACGGCGGCCGGTTGGTGAAGACCACCCGCGCATCGACCCAGACGTTGGGCATCGTGTAGGGCCCCGGCATGTGGCCCGCGTGCTTCATCGACCCGTAGGAGCTGAAGCGCAGATAGGCGCCCGAATCCTGATAGGAGGTGATCTTGCGGGCGACGATGCGCCCGTCGTTCATCACCCCATCCTTGATGTAGAGCCGCCAGGCAGAGCGGGTGGAGGAGACCTGCATCTCCTCTTCCCGCGTGTACTTGAACTTGACCGGGCGCCCGGTCCGCATGGCGGCGAGCACCGAGATCGGCTCCACCGCCACGTCCACCTTGCCGCCGAAGCCGCCGCCCACGGTGCCGCCGAGGAAGCGCAGCTTGCCCGGCGCGAGCCCGAGGATGGCGGCGGTGTTGTCGCGGGCGAAGTGCACGGCCTGCGTGTTGGTGTGCACCGTGATGCGCCCGTCGCCGCCGGGCTTGGCGATGCAGCCGTTGGTCTCCATCGGCGCCTGCTCGATGGGGCTGGTCTGGTACTTGTCCTCGACGATGTGGTCGGCTTCGGCGAAGCCCTTCTCGACATCGCCGAAGCGGATCTGCGAGGCGGCATGGTCGTCGGGGTAGATATAGTGGTTGTGCGGCCAGTGGGCGGTCAGCGCCGGCGCCGAGCCCGAGATCGCTTCCTCCACGTCGAAGACGCCGGGCAACGGGTCGTACTCCACCTCCACCTTCGCGGCGCCGGCCCGGGCGGCCTCGGGCGTCTCGGCGATCACGGCCACGATGGGCTCGCCCCGCCAGCGCACCTTGTCGAAGGCAAGGACGGGCTCGTCTTCGGGCCCCACGCCCACGGCGGCAAGCCCGTTCCATACCTTCTTGCCCGGCAGGTCCTCGTGCGTGAGCACGCAGACGACGCCGGGACTGGCCGCCGCCTTGCGGGTGTCCACCTTCACGATGTTTGCGTGGGGCTCCGCACTCCGGTGCATCTTGAGGTGCAGCATGCGCGGGTAGTGGACGTCCTCGTAGTAGGTGGTCTGGCCGCGCGCGTGGCTCTCCAGGTCGCGCTGCCCGACGTTCCGGCCGACGACGCCGAGTTCCTTCATCGACATTAGCTCGCCTCCTCCCCGGTATCCGAGAGCGCTTGCGCCGCCTGCTGCACGGCGCGGACGATGGGCGCGAACCCGGTGCAGCGGCAGAGATTGCCCGAGAGCCCCTCCACGATCTCGTCGCGGCTCGGCGCCGGGTTGCGGTCGAGCAGCGCCTTCGCCGCCACCACCATGCCGGCGGTGCAGTAGCCGCACTGCGCCGCGTAGTTCTCGACGAAGGCCTGCTGCAGCGGCACGATCGCATTGGTCTCGTTGAGGCCTTCGAGGGTGGTCACTTCGGCCCCTTCGGCCCGCTCGGCGAGCGTCAGGCAGGAGAGGCGAAGCTCCCCGTCCACCAGCACCGAGCAGCTGCCGCAGCCGCCCTGGCCGCAGCCGCTCTTGACCGCGGTGAGCTCCAGGGTGTCGCGCAGCACGTCCTGCAGCGTCGCCAGCGGCCGGATCACCACGGCCTCGTCACGGCCGTTGACCGTGAGGCGTATCAGCTTGTCTTCCATCCTTGCCTCCCGCTCAACGCAGTCAGGCGAGCGCCGCCAGCACGCGGCGGACGAAGACGCCGGTCATGCGGCGGCGATACCATTCGCTCGCGACCGAATCGGTCTGCGGCTCGACCGCGCTCTCAGCCGCCGCGGCCGCCGCCGTCACCGCCGCCTCGTCGAGGCCGGAGCCGATCACCGCCCGCTCCGCCCCGGCACAGCGGAAGGGGTGCGCGCTCGCGCCGCTCAGCGCGATCCGCGCGCCGCTTACGGTGCCGCCGTCCTTCTCCACGCAGGCAGCAACGGTGACCACCGACGGGGTCGAGTAGCGCCGTCGCGCGCACTTCATGTAGGCGGAGGCCCCGGTTGGTGCGTCGATTTCGATCCGGGTCAGCAGGCCTGCGCGGGGCGGTGCGCCGTCCGCCCAGCCGGCATAGAAGTCCTCGATGGATTGCGTCGTCTCGCCGCCGGCCGTCGCGAAGACCAGGCGCGCGCCGAGGGCGAGCAGCGCCGGCGCGAGATCGCCGAAGGGCGCGCGGGCGAACAGGTTGCCGCCCACCGTCGCCATGTTCTGCACCGCAGGCCCGCCGATCTCGCGGGTCGCGGCCTGCAGCGCCGCGATGGGCACGGCCTCGCGCAGCACGCTCAGCGGAACCGCCGCGCCCACCGACCAGCCGCCATCGTGGGACACCACCTTGTCGAGGCCGAGGCGATCCACTCCGATCAGATAGCCGCCATCCGACGGATAGGTCTCGCGCATCAGGCTGGTGCCGCCGGCGAGTACCGATGCCGCCGCACCGTGGCGCGCGATCAGGTCGGCCGCCTCGTCGATCGAGCCGGGCCGAAGCAACTCTGGCATGGACGTCCCCCCTCCGTCCGTTACTGAAGCGCGGGGCGGATACTAGCGCAGCGGCGGCCGGATCACACCCGCATATCCGTGCCGACATAGCCGCCGCGGCGCTTCAACCTTGCCGCGCTGCCGGCGGTGCGGCTATCGTCCGCCGCGCAACCGAAAGCGAGGCGCGCCATGGCAACGAGGCCCGACGCGGTCGGCCGAAATCTCGACCTGGAAAGCGCGGTCGGCGAGGTGACGGCGCGCTACGAGAGCGCCAATCCCGGCAGCCGGGCTCACTACGAACGCGCCCGCGAGAACATGCCGGGCGGCAACACGCGGACCGGCATGTTCTACCCGCCGTTCCCGCTCGCGATCGGGAAGGCGGCCGGTGCGACGCTGACCGACGTCGACGGCCACACCTACACCGATTTCGTCGGCGATTACTCCGCCGGCCTCTACGGCCATTCGCACCCGGTGATCCGCGAAGCGGTCGAGGCGACGCTGGACTCAGGCATTTCCTTCGGCTCGGCGAGCCCCCAAGAGGCCCGGCTTGCGGCGCTCGTCTGCGCGCGCTTCCCCTCCGTCGAGCAGGTGCGCTTCACCACGTCCGGCACCGAGGGAAACATGCTGGCTATGGTCACTGCCCGCGTGGTGACCGGCAAGGACTCGATCATGGTGTTCGAGGGCGCCTATCACGGCGGCACCATCTACTTCGGCCGCGAGCCCTCGCCAATCGCCGTGCCCTTCCCGTTCGTGATCGCCCCTTACAACGACCCGGAAGAGGCGCGCCGCACGATCCGGGAGAACGCGCACCGCCTTGCCGCGGTCCTGGTCGAGCCGCTCCAGGGCGCGTCCGGCGCCATACCGGCCTCGGCCGAGTTTCTCGGCGCGCTGCGCGAGGCCTGCAGCGCCCACGACGTGCTGCTGATCTTCGACGAGGTGATGACCTCGCGGGTGGCGCCCGCCGGCCGCCAGGGTCAGCTCGGCATCGTCCCCGACCTGACCACGCTCGGGAAATTCATCGGCGGCGGCTTCTCCTGCGGCGCCCTCGGCGGCCCTGCGGAAATCATGAAGATCTACGACCCCTCCCGGCCCGATTCCATCGTTCACCACGGCACCTTCAACAACAACGTGTTCATGCTGAACGCGGGTGCCGAGGGCCTGGAGAAAGTCTTCACGGCGCCGGTCCAGATCGCGCTCAACGAGATGGGCGATTCCCTGCGTGACGCCCTCAACGGGCTTGCCGCCCGCCACGGGGCATCGTTCCAGGTCACCGGGCTCGGCTCGATCCTGACGATGCATCTGCAGCGCGAGCCGATCCGCTCGATCCGCGACATCCAGCCCAGGGACGGGCGCCTGCGCCAGCTCCTGCAGCTCGACTTGATCGACAAGGGCTTCTTCACCGCGCGGCGCGGCTACATGGCGCCCTGTCTCGCCATCACCGACGCCGACTGCGACGGCCTCATCGAGGCGGTCGACGAGTTCCTGACCCACCACGGCCGTCTGCTCGACACACCGCCCGAGAGCTGACCGATCCAAGATCTGCCGGCCCGCGCCGCCGGCGCCACCACCCAATGAGGGAGAGAGAATGACCGATAACGAACGCCGCAATCTGGCGGTGATTACCGAGGTCTGCGACGCCTACAACCGGCATGACGTGGAAGGCGTCGTCCGGCACTTCGCGGAGGATTCGTCCTGGCTTCTCTCGCGGGGCGTGCCGCCCGAGGGCGGGCGGGCGCGCGGAATCGACGAGATCCGCGCCATGGCCCGGCGGCGCTTCCGCTCCATTCCCGACATGCACTGGGACATTCGCAGCCACTGGGTGAGCGGCAACCGGGGCTGCTCGGAGTGGACCGTCACCGGCTCCGAGACCAACGGCAACGAGATCAACTGGCTCGGCTGCGATATCTGGGAGCTGAACGACGCGGGCCAAGTCGTCACCAAGGACACGTACTGGAAATTTGCGGGCGAGGAGGCGCCGGAATAAGCTCCGCGCCCCGCTGTTGACAGCGTTCCGGCCGGCTCTCAAGAATAGCGGGGCGCAGCCGGCGCGGGACGCCGCCGGAGGGATGGCCGAGTGGTCGAAGGCGGCGGTTTGCTAAACCGTTGTACGGTGACAAGCCGTACCGTGGGTTCGAATCCCACTCCCTCCGCCACGCTCCTTGTGCAACATATTGCGTTAGAACGATAAAATGGGAGCATATACGCTCCCTATTTTCAGCCCTATTTCAAACGCGATTTCGCGGCACGCCCCGGGGACCGCACAGGACGGTCCCGCCCACCGCACTCCGGCCGCCCACGGAGTGAGACCCGCGTGGGACAGCGCTGGGCAACCTCGCCAACCGCGGCGTGTCCGCCGGTCCGGTCCCCAGATGCGGCGAGCTCCTTTCCATCCACCCCTGCATCCTGGAATGCGCCCCGGTCGGCGCCGTCGCGGAGATCGAGCGTGTTATCGTGGCGGCGCGTGCGAACGGGACGTATTGAGCCTCGTCGCCGCCCGCGGCCGCCGGCAATGGACAGGGCGCCGGTGTTCGCCTCGAACCCGAAAGGAGAGCCCGATGTTGAACGCAGCAAGTGGCGCGACGCGGATCGTTTCGGTCCTCGCACTTGCAGGAGTGGTTCTGTCGTCCTGCTTCCATGATGACTCGACCGACCCTGGCGACGAATCCCTCGTCGTGGGTGGATTTGTGGCGAGCCCCCTGGGTGCCCGCTACGCGGATGGCGCGGAAGACACGCTGGAGACCATCGACGGTCTGGCGCTGTCGCCCCTCTCGGTCCACGTCGAACGGATCTACGCGGAAGATGGAAGGGGCGTGTCGTCGCCGCAAGACGACAGCGCCTACATCGAGTCCGTCTTGAGGACCAGCACGGGGAGGTTCGTCGTGAACTATGTGATCGACAGTGAGAGAACGAGCGTCGATTTCGAAATGAGTGGGCTCGACTCGTACGACAGCCTTTTTGGGGACGCCACGCACGACAATCATGCCTACGGGTTTCAGGTGTACAGGGATCTGGGCAGCGCCGACGATCCGGCACCACGCGACTACGTGGCCACGGCCCGCTTCTTCACGTTCGAGCGCCGCCCCGGCGTGAGCCCGTTCGATGGAACTGTCTACGAGCTATTCGGCACCTATGGCCTGAGAACCAGGCCTGAGAACCTGTCTCCTCTGGGCAGCGCAAGCTACGAGGGGAATGTCTTCGGCAACCTCTGGGATATCGACGATCCGAACCGAAGCACAGGCCTCGATCTCCTCAGAGGAATGCTCGCCCTCGATGCGAACCTCGACAGCGGCGAAATCAGCGGAGAGGTGAGCAATCTCAGTAGATTCGATTACGGCGCGGAGAACCGCGCCTGGGAGGACCTTGCGGAGACGATCTCGATCGAAATCGGCAGCGGCAGTATCGAACAGGGACGCTTCACGGCCGCATGGGAAGGGCGGGACAGCGGCGACACGCCTGCCGAGGACAGCGTTCGGGGCTTCACGGGAGACATGCTCGGCGAGTTCTATGGGCCCGCCGGCGAGGAAGTCGGCGGTGTGTGGAGAGGGCATCGCGACGCCACCGCCACGACGCCCGAACAACTCATCAACGGGTTCTTCAGCGCCGGCAGGGAGCCGGAGACCGGGCCTTAGCAGACGCACCCGCGGCTCTCAAATCCGCCCGCGCCGCTGCTCCCCCGGCCGCATGAAAAAGCCCCGGCCGGCCGGGGCTGAAGCGGCAAGGACAAGACTGTCCGTAACTCCTTGGAACCCGCGTGTGGTAGCGGGGGAGGGACTCGAACCCCCGACCCATGGATTATGATTCCACTGCTCTACCGACTGAGCTACCCCGCCCCGGGAACCGGAAGCGCACCGCTATACGCGGCGCCCTCGCCGCGTGTCAAGCGCGCTGCGGGGAGGGCAACGTCGTTTAACGGAACGGCGGCGAATAGAGGATGCCGCCGTCGCGATAGAGGGCGCTCAAGCCGCGTGGCAGACCGAGCGGGCTGCCGGCGCCGAGGTACTTGTCGAAGATCTCGGCGTAGTTGCCCTCCGCCGCAATGGCGCGCACCGCCCACTGAGCATCCAGGCCCAGCATCGCGCCGAGCGAGCCTTCCGTCCCCAGCATGCGGTTGATCTCGGGATGATCCGTCCCCTTGGCCATCTCCGCCACGTTCGCCTGGGTCACGCCCAGCTCTTCGGCCGTGATCAGCGCGTTCAGCACCCAGCGGCCGATATCGGCCCACTGGTCGTCGCCGTGGCGCACCAGCGGTCCGAGCGGCTCCTTCGAGATGATCTCCGGATAGATCATGTGCGCGTGCGCGTCGTGGAAGGTCGATTTCGTCCCGGCGAGGCCCGAGACGTCCGTCGTGTAAACGTCGCAGCGCTCCGCCTCGTAGGCCGCGCGGGCCTCCGCATTGGTCTCGAGCGGCACGGGCTCGTAGCCGATGCCGTTGACGCGGAAGAAGTCCGCGAGGTTGAGCTCGGTCGTGGTGCCGGTCTGGATGCAGATCGAGGCGCCGTCGAGCTCGGTGGCGCTCTCGACGCCGAGTTCCCGGTGGCCGAGGAAGCCCTGGCCGTCATAGTAGTTGATGCCGACGAAGGTGAAGCCGAGGTCGACATCGCGCGAGAACGTCCAGGTGGTGTTGCGCGAGAGAATGTCGACTTCGCCCGATGCGAGCGCCGGGAAGCGGGTCTTGCCTGTCAGGGTGACGAACGAGACCTTCTCCGCATCGCCCAGCACGGCCGCCGCCAGCGCCCGGCAATAGGCGGCCTCGAAGCCGGACCACCTGCCCCTGTCGTCGGTATGCGAGAAGCCGGGCAAGCCAGGATTGATGCCGCATCGGAGCCGCCCGTCGGCCCGCACGTCGTCGAGTGTGGCGGCCTGACCCGGAAGCGCGGCCGCAATCGTCAGCGCGGCGGCCATCGCGAGGGCGCTGACGAACTTCGTAACGCTCATTCCTTTTCCCGACACCGCATGGACCGATAAGACTGGACGCAACGCTATACGGGGGCTGAGTCCAAAAGGCCAATAAGTAAAGTTGTGAATGGCAGAAAGTTTTTCTTATGACAACGGGAGCGTGCCGCATTACACTCTTATACCTGCGGAAGCAGCCTTGCGCGTCCTGGGCCGGGCGAGGACAATCCCCGCCCCCGGCGAGCACCTTCCGCGCCTCCCCCGGCTTGACGGCTCGAGGTGCCGCTGACGCGGGCGGCATGTTGGGAGGAGTGACATGCGCAAGGTGACGATCGGCGGGACCGGAATGACCCGGTTCGGCAAGTTCCTGGACACGAACCTGCGCGCGCTCGCTACCCAAGCGGCGACGGCGGCGCTCGCCGATGCGGATACCGGGGCCGACGAGGTCGGCATGGTCTTCTTCGGCAATGCGGCGGGCGGGCTGCTCGGCGCGCAGGAATGCGTGCGCGGCCAGGTCGCGCTGCGCCACGCGGGGCTGCTGGGCAAGCCCATCGTCAACGTGGAGAACGCCTGCGCCTCGTCGTCCACGGCGTTTCATCTGGCGGTCCTCGCCGTCGGCTCTGGCCAGTGCGACGTGGCGCTCGCCGTCGGCGCCGAGAAGATGAGCAACGAGGACCGCACCGTGCCGCTCAAGGCCTTGGAGGCGGCGGCGGACCGCGACGAGTTCGAGGAGCTGAAGAAGCGGATCGCCCCCGGCGGCGCAGGCTCGGGCTCGGTCTTCATGGACCTCTACTCGAGCTTGGCCCGCGACTTTGCCGAGCGCACCGGCGCGACGGCGGCCGACTACGCCCGCGTCTCGGTCAAGCAGCGCCGGGCCGGCGCGCTCAACGAGAAGGCCCAGTTCCAGGAGGAGGTCACGGTCGAGGACGTGCTGGGGAGCCGCATGATCGCGGAGCCGCTCACGCTGATGATGTGCTCACCCATCGGCGACGGCGCCGCAGCACTCGTGCTGATGAGCGAGGACTACGCCCGGCGCAAGGCGGCCCAACCGGTGCGCGTGCTCGCGAGCGAGCTGCGCTCCGGCCAGGGCGACGATCCGGAGGCGCCGCCGGTGGCCCAGGTTGCTGCAACGGCGGCGTACGAGGCGGCGGGTCTCGGGCCCGACGACATCGACGTCGCGGAGATTCACGACGCCGCCGCGCCGGCGGAGTTCATGCTTTCCGAGCAGCTCGGGTTCTGCCGTCCGGGCGCTGCCGTGGGGCTGCTCAGGGATGGCGTCACCGCGCTCGGCGGGCGCATGCCGATCAACCCGAGCGGCGGTCTCATCAGCAAGGGCCACCCCGTGGGCGCGACCGGCGCGGCGCAGCTCGTCGAGCTCGCCGACCAGATGCGCGGCCGCTCCGGCGCGCGGCAACGGGACGGCGCGCGCTTCGGCCTGGCCGAGAACGCCGGCGGCTGGATCGGCGCGGATGCGGCGGCCGCCTGCGTGACCATCCTGGGTTCCGGGCGCCACTGATCGACCGGGAGGAACCGGGCCGTCAGGCCCGGAGCGCGCGACTGCGCGCCGCGCCGTATGGCGCGTAGACTTACGAGTGAACGTATCGTTATGCGTGTCTGGGCAGACATAGAGTGACATTCTATGATGTATAGCAACATCTTAGGGGAATTTGGCGAAGCGCTCTGCCTTAACGAGACGACATGAAGTGACTTTCAGTGTCTTTCGCGTGTTGGGCAATGTGTTGACAGATTGCAGGCTTCATGATCCAATGCCCCCATGAGTTCCAAACCCGGAAAACGCGTCGCCAAGACCAA
>JAPPHR010000141.1 GCA_028820995.1 Rhodospirillales bacterium | reverse complement strand
TGGAAGATCGAGGCCGCCAGCACCGCCGTCGCGTGGCCGTCGCGGATGCCCTCGACCAGATGATCCAGGGTTCCGACACCGCCGGACGCGATGACGGGGATTGTCACGGCGTCCGCGATGGCGCGCGTCAGGCCCAGGTCGAAGCCGGCGCGGGTGCCGTCCCGGTCCATCGAGGTCAACAGAATTTCGCCGGCGCCTGCGTCTGCCATGCGCCGGGCCCATTGGATGGCGTCGATCCCCGTGGGCCTGCGGCCGCCGTGGGTGAAAATCTCGAAGCCGCCGTCCTCGCGCCGCTTGGCATCGACGGCGACGACGATGCACTGGGTTCCGAACTTTTCCGCCGCCTCGGCAACGAAGGCAGGGTTCGCCACGGCTGCGGTGTTGATGGAGACCTTGTCTGCGCCCGCCAGCAGGAGCGCGCGGACATCCTCGATGGTGCGCACCCCGCCGCCGACAGTGAGCGGCATGAAGCAGACTTCGGCGGTACCTGCGACGACGTCGTAGATGGTGTCGCGCTGCTCGTGGGAAGCGGTGATGTCGAGAAAGCAGAGCTCGTCCGCCCCCTGCTCGTCGTAGACCCGTGCCTGCTCCACCGGGTCGCCTGCGTCCACGAGGTCGACGAAATTCACGCCCTTGACCACCCGCCCGGCGTGGACGTCGAGGCATGGGATGACGCGCATCTTCAGCACAATGCGGTTCTCGTGCGTTCAGGCCGCGAGCAGAGCCAGCGCCTGGGCCGGGTCGATGCGGCCATCGTACAGGGCCCGGCCGCAGATCACGCCGCAGACGCCGTCGGCCTCGTATTCCTTGAGAGCCGCGAGATCGTCGTGGGAGGCGACGCCGCCCGAGGCAATGATCGGCGTGGCAAGCGCCCGGGCGAGCGCGCCCGTCGCCGCCGCGGCGACACCCTCCAGCGCCCCGTCGCGCGCGATATCTGTGTGAATGATCGCGGCGGCGCCGGCATCCTCGAAGCGGCGTGCCAGTTCCAACGCGTCCATGTCCACCGTCTCCGCCCAGCCCTCCACCGCAACCCGCCCGTCGCGCGCGTCGATGCCGACGGCAATCCGGTTGGGAAACGCTCGACAGGCGGAGCGAACGAGATCGGGGTCGCGCACCGCCACCGTGCCGAGGATGACCCGCTGCACGCCGCGGCCGAGCCATGCCTCGATCGTGGCCATGTCCCGGATGCCGCCGCCGAGCTGAACCGGAATGTCGACGGCTTTCAAAATCTCCGTCACCGCATCGGCGTTGACCGGCTTGCCCGCAAATGCGCCGTTGAGATCGACGACGTGGAGCCAGGTGAAGCCGGCCGCTGCGAAGGCCCGCGCCTGCGCCGGAGGGTCGTCGGAGAAGACCGTCGCCCGCGCCATGTCGCCCTGGACGAGGCGCACACAGGCACCGTCCTTGAGATCGATCGCGGGGAAGAGGATCACGTCGCCGCGGCCGGCGGCCGGTCCGTCAGATCCTTGCAGTAGTAGTGGCCGGCGATCGACTGCCCGTCCACGAACGCGTACTTGGGATGGGTGCCCCAGCGTTCGAAACCGAGAGATTCGTAGAGCGCGATGGCGGCTTCCTGGGTCTCGCGCACGCTCAGGTTCATGACCTTGAAGCCGCGCGCCTGGGCTTCCGCCTCGGCCGCCTCCAGCAGCCGTCGGGCAAGGCCGTGCCCACGCGCCCACGGCGCTACGAAGTGGGTGTCGATGAGGCAGGAGAGGCGCCAGGCCTCCTTTTGCGGCGGCGCCGAGACAAGCTGAACCGATCCTGCCACCACCCCGTCCATCCGGCCGACGAAGAGCATCCGCTCCGGCACCACGGTCACCCCCCGCCAGTAGCGCTCGAAGGCGGCGGGCTCGGGCGGGCGCACCCAGCCGAACCCGGCGCCGTCGTTGATCGCGGCGGCGGCGGCCTCGCAAAGCTCGGCAAGTTCGCGCTTGCGCAGCCGCTCGACGGTGTCGACCTCGATGCGGGGGCCAAGTGTCGCGAGCTGGCTCATGGCTGCCACCGAAAGAAATTGGCGATCAGGGTCAAGCCGACCTCCTGACTCTTCTCTGGGTGAAATTGCGTGCCGACCATGTTGTCGCGGCCCGCGACGGCGGTGACCGGGCCGCCATAGTCGACGGTCGCAAAGACGTCGTCCGCCCGGCGGCAGGTGAGCCCGTAGCTGTGGACGAAGTAGGCATGGGCGTCGCCGGGCAGGTCCTCGAGGATGGGATGGGGCTCGCCCGCGAGGGCGAGATCGTTCCACCCCATGTGGGGAACCTTGAGCGTCTCGTCATCGGGCGTCAGCGGTCCAACCTCGCCCTCGATCCAGCCGAGCCCCTCGTGCTCGCCGTGCTCGTGACCCACGCGCGCCATGAGCTGCATGCCGACGCAAATCCCGAGGAAAGGCACGCCCCGGCGCAGGACGGCATCCTCCAGCGCTTCGATCATGCCGTCGCGGGCGGCCAGGCCCGCCTTGCAGTCGGCGAAGGCGCCGACGCCCGGCAGCACGATCCGCTCCGCGTCCCGCACCCGGTCGGGATCGTCGGTCACCACCACCGGCGCCGAGGGCGTCGCGTCGGCCGCGGCGCGCTCGAAGGCCTTCGCGGCAGATCGCAGATTGCCCGAGCCATAGTCGATGATCGCGGTGGTCACGGCGCGTCAGCTCCAGAAGCCGGGGTCGGGGTCCAGGCCGAGCGTGCTGCGCGCGCGGGCCGCGACGGCCGCCGGCGCCGGCTGCTGCACCGGTGCCGGCGTCACGGCTTCGGCGTAGCGGATGAGGGCCTGCGCGCGGCTCGGCGCCGCCACCACCTCCACCAGGCGATAGCCGCGCGCGGCGAGGCCGGCGCGGCGCAAGTCGTTGGCCGACATGCCGGCGAGCACGCCATAGCCAAGGCCGAGCACCACCGGCAGAAGCGGCCCGAGACCCAGCGCCTGGGGCACGACGACGATCGCCGCCAGAGCCGCAATCAGCGGCACGGCCGCGAGCCACAGCCCTTCCGCCAGCGCCCAGAAGGGCGCAAAGAAGAACGCAAGCCAATTGAACCCCTCGCGCACCAGGATGGCGCGATCCAGTGTGCCTTCGTCGGCGCCCTCGCCGCCGCTCGGCAGATGAACCGTGTAGAAGCGCACCGGATCAGGCCTCCAGGCTGCCGCCGAGCACGCCCTTGGTGGAGGGCACCTCACCGGCCATGCGCGGATCGGGCTCGATCGCCTGCCGCAGCGCCCGCGCGAGCCCCTTGTAACAGGCCTCGATCATGTGGTGGCTGTTCTCGCCGTACATGACCTCGACATGGAGCGTGAGCCCCGCCGCCTGCGCGAAGGCCTGGAACCACTCCTTGAAGTGCTCGGTATCCATGCCGTCGAGGCGCGGCCTTTCGAATTGGACCCGCCAGATCAGATAGGGCCGGTTGCTCGCGTCGAGGGAGACGCGCGCGCACGCCTCGTCCATGGGGATCACGGCGCTGCCATAGCGGCGGATTCCGCGCCGCTCGCCGAGGGCCTGGCTCACGGCCTCGCCGATGGTGATGCCGGTGTCCTCGACCGTGTGGTGCAACGTCACGTCGATGTCGCCTTTGGCCGCGCACTCGATATCGATCAGGCTATGCCGGGAGAGCTGCTCCAGCATGTGATCGAGAAAGCCGATTCCCGTCGCAATCTGCGAGCGGCCGCGACCGTCGAGATCGATCGCGACGGTAATGCTCGTCTCCTTGGTAACCCGCTCGACGCGGGCCGTGCGCGCAGGCTCGCTCATGCCGCAGACCGAAAATCCGGGGAAATCGGCGCCCTTGTAGCAAGAACCGCCCCTGGCTGCCAGTCTCCACCGCCATACGGGCCTTTCGCTGGGAGCGCGAGGCAATGTTCTCGCTGTCGACGTGGCGTTGACCGGAACAATGAACCTCGTCGATACTCGGTCCCGCGCTCGAAGGAAATGCCATGTCCTCTCGAAGAACGTACAAGTATCACCTGAAAGTTGACGGGAGGGTCGTTCTCAGCGACATCACAGACGATCTGGATCGCCGCGAAAGGGAACACCGCCGCCGCTGGCCGACCGGACGCATCGAGCAGGTCGGGGAGCCGACCACGCACCGAGAAGCCTGGGATTGGAAACAGCGGCAGCTTGAGGAGCGCTACGGCCGTACCGGCTGATGTCCCCGCAGGAATCGCCTGTGGACAGCAATAACGCTCCGCAGGACGCTTCGCGCAAGCGCGTCTTCGTCACCGGTGCTGGATTCACCCGCGCCCTGGTGCCTTTCGCACCTCTCCTCGTCGACGATTTCAACAACGATTCCCTTGAGGACACGGTTCGCGGCCTTCCCAACGCCAGCCGCCTGCTCAACCGGGAACGAAGCAAGCATCCGGAAGGTCACGTAGATATCGAGCGCCTGATGACGCGTCTCGATGCCTTGATGCCTTACGATTATGCGGACGATGCCGGCAACGCAGCCAACGAATATGCCTTCCTGCTCACCGAATTGCGGCGAGCGTTTCTGGGACGACTTCACAAGGCACGGCAGGGCAAAATCTACCGTGAGGAACTGGATCGATTTGCCAAGTTCTGCGCAGACAACAGTTGTTCCTGCATCACGTTCAACTACGACGACTTCCTCGACGAGGCACTCGCCCGGACCGACCAGTGGAATCCGTACCGAGGATACGGTTTCTATTGCAGATCCTCCCCCGACGGCATTAGCAGTTTTTCCTGGAAAGTGATGGACTCACGTCTCCTGCTACTGAAGCTCCACGGCTCGATCAACTGGCGACCAAAATTGGGGTACTCAAGCCCGGTAGCGCTCGACTCAATCACCCATCACCACGATTGGTCCGGCTACGACCTCGATTCGCATCACCTCGAACCGGAGCCCGTTATCGTTCCGCCCGTGCTGTCCAAGTCCAGCCTCGTCGAACAGCCGGTACTTCGCCTCGTCTGGTCGCGAGCCTTCAATGAATTGGCATCTGCCCATCAAGTTACCTTCATCGGCTATTCGTTCCCAACCACGGACATCGCCGTGCGAACGTTGTTTTCCGAAGCCATGGAAGACCTCCCACGCGAGAACATCACGATCGTCAATCTGGCCGAAGACGAGTCCGAGGCCGACGCCACGCGAAAAGCGTATCGCGCCGCTCTCGGCGATATCCCCGACGAACAGTTCTACTTCGACGGCGCCCTCGAATGGATACGCGGTCTGCCGTCGTAGCACCGCGTTTTCGCGCGCCGCTTCGCCCTTCCCGCAGCAGGCATACCGGGGCATGATGGCGCTAGACACATGCCTGACGAGGAGGCCGCACCATGGCCGGGACCTTCGACATCAACATCGATTGCGGCGAGAGCTTCGGCAACTGGGTCATGGGGGCGGACGAGGCGCTCATGCCCCACGTCACCACCGCGAACGTCGCCTGCGGCTTCCATGCCGGCGATCCCATGACCATGATGAAGACCATCGCGCTCGCCAAGGAGAACGGCGTGGCGGTGGGCTCCCATCCGGGGCTGCCGGACCTCATGGGCTTCGGCCGCCGGGTCATGGCGATCACGCCGGACGAACTCTATGCCTACGCGGTCTACCAGACCGGCGCGCTCAAGGCGGCGCTGGAGGCCAACGGCATGGCGCTCCACCACGTCAAGCCGCACGGCGCCCTCTATCGCATGCTGAACGACGACGAGGCGCTGGGCGAGGCCTTCGCCCGCGCGGTGATCGATCTCTGTCCGGCACCGATGATCTACTATCCTGCGCCGGTCGAGCGTCACGCGGTGACCAGGATCTCGGCGGCCATGGGCATCGACGTGGTGCCGGAGCTCTATTTCGACCTGCCCTACGACGACGACGGCACGCTGGTGCTCAAGCGCTCGAACGAGGGCGCGGACCTCGACGAGACCCGCCAGAAGCTGGGCCTGTTCCTGGACAGCGGCAATACGCTGAGCATGAACGGTACGCGGGTGCCGATCTCGGCGCGTAGCATCTGCCTGCACGGGGACGGGCCGAACGCGGTCGATCTCGCCACGACCATCGGTTCTACGCTCAATGAGCGCGGCTATGCATTGCAGCCGCTGGAGCCCGCACCGACAATTCGGCACCAGGCCGCCGAATAGCAGCGTAGGGGTGGAATCGTGGCGCCGGTTGAGGCATGTTCCGCCGGCAACCGGCGCTGCGCCGAGTCCGAGGAGAGAAGGAGACGTCGATGAGCGACGAGCACGGCCCCTCGCTTGAGGAGCTGACACGGGCACGAATTCCCTACGTGACGGCGCTCGGCCTCGTCGTCGTCATCATCGGCGTGCTTGCCGGTCTCTCGGCAGGCGGAATCGTTCCGTAAGACGATTCAGGCGGCGGGTAGAAGCCCCTCCGCCCGCATCCAGAGGCACAGGTCCTCGAACATTGTGCGGAGCGGCACCGGCTTGAAGCCGAGCTCCCGCACCGCCTTGTCGCACAGCATGATCTGAGTCCGCATCGACGTGTACTGAATCTCGGTGCTCGCGTCGGGATTGGGTTCGCTCGACACCGTCGGCGCGTTCACGCCGACGAGTTCCGCCACGACGCTGGCTACCGCAGCGTATGTCTCGTTAGCCCCGGCGAGGATGTAGCGCTCCCCTCGCCTGCCCCGCTCACAGGCGCTGATGTGCGCCTTCGCAGTCTCGTCGACGTGGCAGAAGGCGCCGCCGCCTGTGCCGACGGTGGTCATTGCGCCGCTGGCAATCGCCTGGACGAAGGGGCCCCAGATCACTCGGTCGTAGGGGCCGACGACGTTGCCGGGATTGATGCAGACGGCATCGAGGTCGGTGGCCGCGGCCTCCAGCACCATGTCCTCTGCCGCTTTCTTGGTGCGGTAGTAGTTGACCGGAATCTCGTCGGCGTTCGAGGGTGCCGTCTCGTCGATGGGGATGCCGTCATGCAGGCCGAAGACGGCGCCCGTCGAGGTGTGGACGAAGCGCCCGACGTTCTTGGCCTTCGCCACTTCGACGACGGTGCGGGTGCCCGCCACGTGGGCGTGGGTCTGAGCCTCGTCGCCGGACGAATCGAAACTCACGTTGCCGGCCACATGGAAGAGGGCATCGACGCCGTCCGGTATCGCGCCTTCGAGAAACGCCCGGTCTCCGATGTCGCCCACCACCCGGGCCGCCGGAAACTGCCGCAGATACGTGAGGTCCGATGTTTCGCGGTGCATCGCGATCACCGACCATCCCGCCTCGCCCAACTGCTTCACCAAGTTGACGCCGATGAAGCCCGACGCGCCGGTGACGAATGCTGTCTTGCCTGTCATGTCGAATTCCTCACGTATACGCGGTTCAGCGCCAGATCGGCTTGCCGGAGCCGGGCAGCCCGTACGACTCCCACTTGCCCGTCACCCGCTCCACGACTTCGTCGGCCATGCGGATGCGCCGCCCCCAGGTGCGGCTGGTCTCGGACCCGATCTTGGTCGTCGCGTCGAGGCCGATCTTGGCGCCGAGCCCCGTCTCGGGGCTTGCAAAGTCGAGATAGTCGATCGGCGTGTTTTCGACGATGGTGGTGTCGCGCGCCGGGTCCATGCGGGTGGAGACCGCCCACATCACGTCCTTCCAGTCGCGCGCGTCGATGTCGTCGTCCACCACGATCACCCATTTCGTATACATGAACTGCCGCAAGTAGGACCAGACGGCCATCATCACCCGCTTGGCGTGGCCCGCATACGACTTCCTGATGGAGACCACGGCGATCCGGTAGCTGCAGCCTTCGGGCGGCAGCCAGAAGTCAACGATCTCCGGGAACTGCTGGATAAGGAGCGGGATGAAGACCTCGTTGAGCGCCTCGCCGAGGATGCTCGGCTCGTCCGGCGGGCGCCCGGTATAGGTCGAAAGGTAGATCGGGTCGCGCCGCATGGTGATGGCCGAGACCGTGAAGACGGGGAACGGCTCGACCGCGTTGTAGTAGCCTGTATGATCGCCGTAGGGGCCTTCGTCCTCGTAGTCGTCGAGGCTGACGTGGCCTTCGATGACGATCTCGGCTTCGGCCGGCACCTCGAGCGGCACCGTCTTGGCCCGCACGAGCTCGACCTTCTGGCCGCGCAGGAGGCCCGCAAACTGATATTCGGACAGCGTATCCGGCACCGGCGTCACCGCGGCGAGAATGGTGCCGGGATCGGCGCCGATCACCGCTGCGGCCGGCAGCGGCTCGCGCTTCTCCTCCGCCCATCGCCGGTGCTGCTGGGCGCCTCCCCGGTGCGCGAGCCAGCGCATCAGCGTCTTGTCGCGCCCCATCACCTGCATCCGGTAGATGCCGAGGTTGTAGTTGTCGATGCGCGCCCGGCTCGGGCCCTTCGTGACGATCAGCGGCCAGGTGATGAGTGGCGCCGGCTCGCCCGGCCAGCAGGTCTGGATCGGGAGGTGGCCGAGATCGATGTCATCGCCCGTGAGCACCACCTCCTGCACCGGGCCGTCACCGGCGGTGCGGGGCTTCATCGCGCGGACCGTGTTGAGCAGCGGCAGCATCTCGATCGCCTCGCGCCAGCCGCTCGGCGGTTCCGGTTGGCGCAGGAAGGCCAGAGTCTCGCCCACCTCGCGAAGCTGGCCGGGCTCCCGGTTCATGCCCCAGGCGACGCGCTCCACGGTGCCGAAGAGGTTGACCAGAACCGGCATGTCGTAGCGCGTGCCATCGTCGCCGACCACGTTCTCGAAGAGCACAGCCGGCCCCTGCTCCGCGATGAGGCGGGTCTGAACCTCGGTCATCTCCAGATGGGGCGAGACCGGCGCCTGGACCCGGGTCAGGCGGCCCGTGCTCTCCAGGCGGGCGAGAAAGTCGCGCAGCGATCGATAGGCCATGAGCACCTCGACAGGTCGCCGCCATTCATGGGCAGGCGTCCGCGCCCGTCAAGCCCGCGAGGCCGAACCGGTCGATGACTTCACTCCGCCCGCAAGGTGTCGAGACCGCGAAGCGCTATCCCTTCCCACGGCCAGGGTACTCGTTCCTCTACGTGGACGGCGACGCGCTGCCCCTCCTCTCGCTCGGCGAGTCGCTGGAGGAGGCGGAGATCGAGGTCGACGGGCGTGCTCTGCCGCTAGGCGCCCTGTTGAGTCGGCGCGGGATCGCCACTCCGCTGCCGCTCAGCCGGCGCACGCCGGTTCTGGCCTATGGCGCCAACGCCGCGCCCGAGCGTCTGCGGCGGAAGTTCGTGCCCATCGGTGGAGCGGTGTTTCCCGTCCTCCAGGGGCGGCTGTACGACTTCGACGTCGTTCACGCCGCCCACATTTCGAGCTACGGCGCCGTGCCGGCGACCATCGAGCACTCCCCCGGCACGGTCTGCGACATCGCCATCACCTTGCTCGACGAGCGCGAGCTCGCACGCATGCACGAAACCGAACTGCGCCGGCACACCTACCTCTTCGGCCTGCTGAACAACATCCGGCTGGAGCCCGACTTGGTACCGGCCATGCACGCGGTGAGCAGCTACGTCGGCGGATTCGGGCACATCGCGCCAGACGGAGAGGCGCTCGCGCTCGCCGCCATCCGTGCCGAGGGCCGGCGCTTCCGCAGCTGCTCGCAGACGGAGGCGCTACGGACGATTCAGGTGATGCTTGGCGTCCCAGGGCCGCTGGATGCGTTCATCCAGGGAGCGGTCGACGACGATGCGATCAGACGGGCACGCACGGAGTCGCTGCGGGCACAGGCGCAACGCTTCTCGTACGGGGACTTTGCGCCATCGGCGCCTTGAGCGTCAGCCCAACGCTTGCGCGGCAACGATGCCGGCGAAGAGCGCGAGGCCGACCAGGCTGTTGTTCTTGAACTTGGCGAGGCAGTCGGCGGGTCTGTCGATCCGCACGCGCAGCGCCTGCCAGCCGAGCAGCAGCGCCGCCACCGCCACGCCCACGTAGTAGGGCCAGGCTACGGATGCGGCGGCCCCGGCCCCGGCGAAGCCCGCCACGGCGATCGCATAGAACCCGATCAGGAACGGCCGGGTCCGTTGACCAAGCGCGATGGCACTGGATTTCACCCCGATCAGGAGGTCGTCCTCCTTGTCCTGGTGGGCATAGATCGTGTCGTAGCCCAGGGTCCAGGCGATGCCGCCGACATAGAGCAGCCCCGCCGGCCAGCCGATGCCGCCTTCCACCGCCGCCCAACCCAGCAGCGCGCCGTAGTTAAACGTAATTCCCAGAAAGGCTTGCGGCCAATAGGTGATGCGCTTCATCAGCGGGTAGAGGACCACCAGCAGGAGCGAGCCCGCCCCCAGCAGGATCGTGAACAGATTGAGCTGAAGCAGGATCGCGAGGCCCGCACCCAGCAGCACCGCCATGAAGGCCACGGCACCCTTAACCCCGATGGCGCCGGAGGGCAGCGGACGCCGGCGGGTGCGCTCCACGCGGGCGTCGAAGTCGCGGTCGAAGATGTCGTTGAGTGTGCAGCCAGCGGCCCGCATGACGAACGAGCCGGCGGTGAAGAGAAGCAGCAGTTCCAGGCTCGGCAGTCCGTCCGAGGCCAGACCGATGGCCCAGAGGCAGGGCCAGAGCAGGAGCCACACGCCGACCGGCTGATCCAGCCGGGCCAGCGCGACAAAGGGGCGCGCGAATGGCGGCATCGCCCGCTCGACCGGTCCAGGCCCCCCAGGCCCCCGCCCTGCAGGCGTTCCTGCCCCGTTGTGCAGGCGCTCGACCATGGCTGCTGGTGTATCGTGGCGCCTTGGCAGTGACAAGCGGAGAGCCGCCCATGGACGGGCCGGAGAAGGCGCGAGAAGACGGTCAGAGCACCATCCGCCTTTTCGTCGAAGACCCTCTCGAGACGGGCGTGTCGCTCGCGCTCGCTCCGGGGCAGGCCCATTACCTCCGCAACGTCATGCGCCAGGCGCCGGGCGACCGCATTCGCCTGTTCAACGGACGCGACGGGGAGTGGGAGGGCATCGTCGAAAGCATTGCATCCCGCCGTGCTGCGGTGCGCCTCGGGAGGCGAACCGCAGAGCAGACTCCGGCATCCGATGTGCGGCTCCTGTTCGCGCCGCTCAAGGCGACCCGCACGCGCTTCGCGGTCGAGAAGGCGACCGAGCTGGGAGTGGGCGCCATCCAACCGGTCCTCACCCGGTATGGCCAGACCGCGCGCGTCAATGCCGCGCGGCTGCGCGCGCACGCGATCGAAGCGGCAGAGCAGTGCGGTCGTCTGGAGGTGCCGCCGATCGACCTCCCCTGCCCCCTCGCCGACGTGCTCGCCGGCTGGCAGCCGGAGCGGCGGCTGCTCGTGTGCGACTCCGAGGCCGAATCCACGGTCGCCGACGCGCTAGCCGGTGCCGCCGGCGGGCCCTGGGCCATCCTGGTCGGACCGGAGGGTGGCTTCGCCCCGGCCGAACGGCGGCTGCTCGCCGACCATCCCGCGGCCGTGCATGCACGGCTGGGCCCGCGCATCCTACGAGCGGAGACCGCCGTGGCGGCAGCATTGGCCTGCTGGCAGGCTTTCGCGGGCGACTGGCGATGAGGCCGCGCCGCGCCGACCACAAACCTGCCAAGTCCGGGTTTGAGGTTGGATATGCTGGACACACCCGCTCGAATAGTAGAAACCCTGCACTCGGCCACGTCGGCCGCCAGGAGTTTGCGTGAACGACAGCGCCAGCACGCAGGGTGAGGCGCTCACCCGCCGCGACCTGATCGCCTATCTCGAATCCGGCTGCAAGCCGCGCGCCGCGTGGCGGATCGGCACGGAGCACGAGAAGTTCGGCCATCGCCTCGCGGACCGTGCGCCGCTCCCCTACGACGGCCCCTGGGGCATCCGCGCGCTTCTGGAAGGGCTTCAGCGCTTCGGCTGGGAGCCGTATCTGGAGAACGGCAACCCCATCGCCCTGCTCAAGGACGGCCAATCGGTGACGCTGGAGCCGGGCGGCCAGCTTGAGCTTTCGGGCGCCCCGCTCCACAACCTGCACCGCACCTGCGACGAGGTGCACGCGCATCTCGATCAGGTGCGCACGGTCTCCGCAGAGCTTGGCATCGGCTTCTACGGGGTGGGCTTCCGCCCCGACGCGCCGCGCGAGGCGATCCCCTGGATGCCCAAGGGCCGCTACAAGATCATGCGCCGCTACATGCCGACGCGCGGCAGCCTCGGCCTCGACATGATGACACGCACCTGCACCGTGCAGGTCAATCTCGATTTCGACTCGGAAGCCGACATGGTCCGCAAGATGCGCGTCTCCATGGCCCTGCAGCCGGTTGCCACCGCGCTTTTCGCCATCTCGCCCTTCGTCGAGGGCAAGCCCAGCGGTTTCCGCAGCTATCGCAGCCACGTCTGGACCGATACGGACCCGGACCGCTGCGGTCTGCTCGACTTCGTCTTCGAGCCCGGCATGGGATTCGAGCGCTATGCCGACTACGTGCTCGATGCGCCCATGTATTTCGTCGCGCGAGACGGCGGCTACGTCGACGTGGCGGGCGAATCGTTCCGCGACTTCCTGCGAGGCGCCTTGCCCCAGCTCCCCGGCGAGCGGCCGACGATGAAGGACTGGGAAGACCATCTGACCACGGTGTTCCCCGAGGTGCGGCTCAAGACGTTCATCGAGATGCGTGGCGCCGACAGCGGGCCGTGGGGCAAGATCTGCGCGCTGCCGGCACTCTGGGTCGGCCTGCTCTACGATTCGACGGCGCTGAACGAGGCGGAGGCGCTCATCGCCTCGTGGTCGGCCGCCGATGTCGCGGCAATGCTTCGTGCCGTGCCGCGCGAGGCGCTCCGTGCCACGGTTGCGGGGCGTACGGTTCAGGAGGTGGCTCGCGACGCGGTGGAGATCGCGACCGGAGGACTCAAGCGGCGCGCCGTCGCCGGCAATCTCGACTCCGACGAGCGCGCCTACCTCACCTACCTGCGCCAGATCGCGGAGACGGGGCGCACCGCCGCCGACGACATGCTGGAGGCCTACGAGGGCCGCTGGGGCCGCAGCATCGAGCCGCTCTTCGAGGAATACGCCTATTAGCGCGGGCAGCCTCGCCTATCGCATCAATCCGGCGCTGAGCGCCATCATCCCGCCGCCCATCGCCGAAATCGCAAAGCTCGCTGCCGGGCGCGTCTACCCGCGCGAGAAGCCGCTGCTCGATCTCGCCCAGGCGGTGCCGGCCTACCCGCCGGCCGAAGCGTTGACCGCCCATCTCGCGGAGGCGGTGCGGCGGCCGGAGATGGCGCGCTACACGCCGATCGTGGGTCGCGACGATCTCCGCAAAGAGCTCGCAACGGCGCTTTCGGAAACCTATGGCGGCACGGTGACGCAGGATCACGGCGCCATCACGGCGGGCTGCAACCAGGCCTTCTGCCTTGCGCTCATGGCGCTGGCAGGGCCGGGCGACGAGGCGATCCTGGCCGCGCCCTCATACTTCAACTACCAGATGTGGCTGGAGATGCTGGGCGTCTCTCCCGTCTACCTGCCCTTCAGGCCCGAGCGCGGCGGCGTGCCGGACCCGGCCGACGCATGCGCAAGGATCACGCCGCGCACCCGCGCCATCGTGCTGGTGACGCCCAACAACCCCACCGGCGCCATCTATCCGCCGGAGACTATCGAGGGCTTCCATCGCCTCGCGCGGGAGGCGGGGGTGGCGCTGGTGCTTGACGAGACCTACCGCGACTTCCTGCCGGGCGGCGGCCCGCCCCATGGCCTGTTCGCCCGCCCCGACTGGGACGAGACGCTGGTCCACCTCTACAGCTTCTCCAAGGTCTACAGCCTCACCGGCTACCGGGTCGGCGCGCTGGTCGC
>JAPPHR010000098.1 GCA_028820995.1 Rhodospirillales bacterium | reverse complement strand
GCGACCTTCATGGCGAAGCCGATGCAGAGCGAGCCGGGCAGCGCCATGCACGTGCATCAGTCGATCTACGAGGGCGAGGAGCGCCGGCCGCTCTTCTCGGGCGAGGACGGGGCCGAGTCGGCGGCCTTCCGCCACTACTTGGGCGGCCTGCAGCGCTTCCTGCCGGCCTTCACGCCGCTCATGGCGCCCAACGTCAACTCATTCCGCAGGCTGCGTTTCGGCGCGAGCAAGCCGTTCAACGTGGGCTGGGGCTACGACAACCGCATCGCGGGCCTGCGCGTGCCGGACGCGCCGCCTGCGAACCGCCGGGTCGAGAACCGCCTGCCGGGCTCCGACACGAACCCCTACCTCACCATCGCCGCCACGCTGGCCGCCGGCTATCTCGGCGTGACGCAGGCGCTGGAGCCCTCGCCGCCGGTAGAGGGCGATGAGACCGGCGCGTTCGAGACGCTGCCCCTCGATCTCAGGACCGCGCTCGAACAGTTCGAGGCGTCGGAAGAGGCGCACGCCATGTTCGGCGAGACCTTCGTCAAGGGCTTCACGGAGGTGGTCCGGGCCGAGTACGACGCCTATCAGCGCGTCGTCAGCTCCTGGGAGCGCAAGTTCCTCCTGCTGGCCGTGTGATGGTTGCGCAGCAAAGCGCCGGGCGCTACGCGCAGCACGACGGCGCGGCGCCCACCTGGTACGAGGCGAGCGCGCGGACCAACCCCACATGGCCCGCCCTCGATGGCGACAAGCGCGCGGATGTCTGCCTCATCGGCGGCGGCTACACCGGGCTCTCCTGTGCGCTCCACCTCGCTGAGCGCGGCTTTCGCACGGTGCTGCTGGAGGCGCGGCGCATCGGCAACGGCGCATCGGGCCGCAACGGCGGTCAGCTCGGCAGCGGGCACCGGCGCGATCAGCCCACCCTGGAGCGCGAGCTTGGCGCAGAGCGGGCGCGGCTCCTGTGGTCGCTTGCCGAGGAGGCGAAGGCGCTGGTGCGCGCGCTGATCGCCCGGCATGGGATCGACTGCGACCTGAAGCCCGGAATCGCCATCGCCGCGCACCGCCCCCGCTACGCGCATGCGCTTGCCCGCGAGGCGGAACACCTCCGCGCCCGCTACGGCTATGATGCATTGGACGTGCTCGACCGCACGGCGCTCCGCGCCGAGGTGGCGTCGGAGGACTTTTGCGGCGGTCTCATGGATCGCGGTGCGGGCCACCTTCATCCGCTCGACTTCGCGCGCGGCCTCGCCCGCGCCGCGGCAGACGCAGGCGTGGATATCCGCGAGGGGGCACCCGTCACCGGTCTCGCAACGGGTACGCCGTCCAGGGTGTCGGCCGGACCGCACACGGTCACGGCGGATGCGGTCGTGCTCGCCTGCAACGGCTATCTCGATGCGCTGGACCCCGGCTTCGGTCGGCGCGTCATGCCGATCAACAACTTCATTCTGGCCACCGCGCCGCTGGGTGAGGCCCGCGCACGCGCCCTGATCCCCAATGATGTCGCGGTGGTCGATACGCGCTTCGTGGTCAATTACTTCCGCCTCTCGCGCGACGGGCGGCTGCTGTTCGGCGGCGGCGAGACCGCGAGCACCCGCCTTCCCGCCGATCCCGGCCCGCTGGTGCGGCGCTGCATGCTGCGCATCTTCCCCCAGCTCGCCGATATCGGCATCGACCATGCCTGGGGCGGCACCCTCGCCATCACCCGCTCCCGCATGCCCAGCATCGGCCGGCTTGAGGGCGGGCTCTACTATGGACAGGGGTACTCCGGCCACGGCGTGGCGCTGGCGACGCTCGGCGGCGGGCTCATTGCCGAAGCCGTTTCCGGCACGCTGGAGCGCTTCGACGTCTTCGCCCGGCTGCCGCAGCCGCCCTTCCCCGGCGGCAAGCTCCTGCGCTGGCCGACGCTCGCGCTCGCGCTCGCCTACGGCGCGCTCCGCGATCGTCTGTAAGGGTTACGGGTCCGCCGCTTGCGCTTCCCGCTCGCGGATCACCATGGCGCGTTTGTTGATGAGGCTCGCGGCGATCACGCCAATGGAAACGATCCCCACCAGCACGGTGGAGACGGCGTTGATCTCCGGCGTCACGCCGAGCCGCACCTGGGAGTAGATCTTCATCGGCAGCGTCGTCGAGCCGGGGCCGCTGGTGAAGGACGCGATCACCAGATCGTCGAGCGAGAGGGTGAAGGCGAGCAGCCAGCCGGCGACCAGCGCCGGGCTGATGATCGGCAGCGTGACGGCGAAGAAGGTCTTGACCGGCGGCGCGCCCAGGTCCATCGCGGCTTCCTCCAGCGAGCGGTCCATGGTGAGCAGCCGCGACTGCACCACCACGGCCACATAGGCCATGGAGAAGGTGATGTGGGCCACCGTCACTGTCCAGTAGCCGCGCGCCCAGGAGAGCGCGACGAAGAGCAGCAGCATCGAAAGGCCGGTGATGACCTCGGGCATGACCAGCGGCGCGTAGACCATGCCGGAGAACAGCGTGCGGCCGGGAAAGCGCCCGAGCCGGGCCAGCGCAATCCCCGCGAGGGTGCCGAGCACAAGCGCCACGGTGGAGGAGACGACGGCGACCTTCAGCGTCATCCAGGCGGCGTCGAGCAGAAGCGCATTCTCCACCATCGCGACGTACCACTTGGTGGAGAACCCGGCCCACACGGTCACGAGCTTGGATTCGTTGAAGGAAAAGATGATGAGCAGCAGGATCGGGATGTAGAGGAAGGCAAAGCCCAGCGTGAGCGCCGCCAGGTTGATCCCGCTCAAGCCCCGCCGCATCAGGCCTCTGCCTCGCGCTGGCGCTGCTGGTGACGCTGGAACAGCACGATGGGCACGATCAGCACCAGCAGCAGGATCACGGCGACCGCCGACGCCACCGGCCAGTCGCGGTTGCTGAAGAACTCGGTCCAGAGGATGCGCCCGATCATCAGCGTGCCGGAGCCGCCCAGCAGGTCGGGGATCACGAACTCGCCGACGGCCGGGATGAACACCAGGAAGCTACCGGCGACGATGCCGGGCCTCGCCAGCGGCACGGTGATCTTCCAGAACGCGCCGGCCGGGCGGCAGCCGAGGTCGGCCGCGGCCTCCAGCAGCGAGCGGTCCATCCGCACCAGGTTGGCGTAGAGCGGCAGGACCATGAACGGCAGGTACGAGTAGACGATGCCGATGTAGACCGCGATGTCGGTGTTGAGAATGATCAGCGGCTCGTCGATCACGCCGATCCAGCGCAGCACACCGTTCAGCATCCCCTCGTTCTTGAGGATCCCGATCCAGGCGTAGACGCGGATGAGGAACGAGGTCCAGAAGGGCAGGATCACCAGCATCACCAGCGTCGCCTGCCAGGCGCGGGGCGCGCGGGCCATGGCGTAGGCGATGGGGAAGCCCACCAGCAGCGCCAGCGCGGTCGAGATCGCCGCGATCTTGAGGCTGTTGGCGTAGGCGCGGATGTAGAGGCTGTCCTCGATCAGGAGCCGGTAGTTGTCGCCGACCGCGAAGAGCTCGAAGGAGCCGCCCTCGGGCCAGGCGAAGAGCGGCGTGTAGGGGGGAATCGCGAGCTGGACTTCGGCCACGCTGATCTTCAACACGATGGCGAAGGGCACGAGGAAGAAGAAGAGCAGCCACAGATAGGGGCTCGCGATCACCGAGCCGCGCCCCAGCAGCCCCCAAGCGCGCGTCCGCTCCCGGCGTTCGCGCTCGACTCTTTCGTTCATGAGCGGAGCAGGATGCTCGCCTCGACCGGCCAGGAGAGATGGACGCGGGCGCCCCGGTCGATGGCCCCACCACCGTGGCGGAGCCGATTGGTCTGGGTCGAGACCACCGTCTTGCCGCTGTCGAGCCGCACCCGGTAGGTGGAGACGCTGCCCAGATAACCGATCTCGGTCACCTCGCCCGCCATGGCATTGGCGGTGCCGGGCGGTGGCGGGCCGGGGGCGATCTCGATCTTCTCCGGCCGCACCGCCAGCATCACGGCATCGCCGGCGGCGGGGCCGTCGGCGCGTGCGGGGGCGGCGAGCCCGGCTGGTGCGTCGGCCTGCTCGACCATGACGTCGCCGCCGTTCACGGCCCTAGCGCGCCCCTCGAAGATGTTCACGTCGCCGATGAACTCGGCCACGTAGCGCGAGCGTGGCGCCTCGTAGATGGCGGACGGCGTGTCAACCTGGGCGATGCGGCCTCTGTCCATCACCGCGATGCGGTCGGCCACGGTCATCGCCTCGTCCTGATCGTGGGTCACGATCACGAAGGTAATGCCGACGCGCTGCTGGATCGCCATGAGCTCGAACTGGGTCTGCTCGCGGAGCTTCTTGTCGAGCGCGGCGAGCGGCTCGTCGAGCAGCAGCAGCTTGGGCCGCTTGACCAGGCTGCGGGCGAGCGCCACGCGCTGCCGCTGGCCGCCGGAGAGCTGGTGCGGCTTGCGCCGGGCGAGCCCGGAGAGCTCCACCAGCGCCAGCACCTCCTCAACCCGCGCCGTTATCTCGGCCCTTGGCACCCGGTCCTGGCGCAGCCCGAAGGCGACGTTGCCGGTGACGCTCATGTGGGGAAAGAGCGCGTAGGACTGGAACATCATGTTGACCGGCCGCCGGTAGGGCGGCAGCGCGGCAAGGTCGACGCCCTCGAGCAGCAGCGCGCCGGCGCTCGGCGTCTCGAAGCCCGCGAGCATGCGGAGCAGCGTCGTCTTGCCGCAGCCAGACGGCCCGAGCAGGGCGAAGAACTCGCCCCGCGCGATGTCGAGCGAGACATCGTCGACGGCGGTGACGCTGCCGAAGCGCTTGCTGACGCCCTCGATACGGAGAAATGCGGCCTCGCCGCCGGGGTTAGCCCGCATTTCTCACCACGGTCACGGCCTGCGTCGCGCCCAGGCGTTCGATCCGCCAGGAGCGGGCCGAAAAGCGTATCAGGGAATACGGTTGAGGCCCGCGACGCCGCGGGCGGGCGCCTGGGCGCGACCCGAAGGGCGGCGCTCTCCGGCCGACAGTCCGCGTCACACCGCTTACCCGATGTCCCCGCATCGCGCTGCGCGCCGTTCCTACCCTGTCGGGCGGACAGCGCCGCGCAGACCATGACCGTGGTGAGAAAGGCGGCTTGGGCGGAGCCTCTCCCCCGGCGTGCTCAGGCCGCCGGCTCACGGGCGCCGTGCCCGTGCGGTGCCGTGGTCGTGCCTATTCCGCGCCCTTGATGCGGGTCCACATCCGCGTGATGAAGCGCTGCACCTTCTGCGGGTAGGGGTTGGTCACGTAGAGCCCCTTCCGCGCCTCCTCCGTCGGGTAGATGCCGGGATCCTCGGTGATCTCCGCATCCAGCAGCGGCGTCGAGGCGGCGTTGCCGTTGGCGTAGTAGACGTAGTTGGAGGCCTTGGCGATCACCTCTGGCCGGAGGATGTAGTCCAGGAACGCGTGCGCGTTGCCCGGATGCGGCGCGTCCGCCGGGATCGCCATCATGTCGAACCACGACAGCGCGCCCTCGTCCGGGATCACATAGGCGATCTCGACGTTGTTCTCGGCTTCCCAGGCCCGGTCGCGGGCTTGCAGCATGTCGCCTGACCAGCCCATGGTCAGGCAAATGTCGCCGTTGGCGAGGTCGTTGATCTGGGCCGAGTTGTGGAAGCGCCGGATGTGCGGCCGGATCGCCAGCATCACCGGCTCGACCTTGGCGATCACGTCGGTGTCGTGGCTGTTGGGGTCCTCGCCGATGTAGTTGAGCACGGCAGGCACCACCTCGTCCGGCTCGTCCATCATGTAGACGCCGCAGTCGGCGAACTTCGCGACCACGTCGGGGTCGAAGAGCATGCCCCAGGAGCCGGTGGGGGCTTCCGCATCGCGCTCGGCGATCTTGTCGATGTTGTAACCGAAGCCCGTGGTGCCCCACATGTAATTGATGGCGTACTGGTTGCCCGGGTCCCACTGGCTCACGACCGACATGATGGTCTCGTCCAGGTTGCCGATGTTGGCGAGCTGGCTCTTGTCGAGCGGCTGGAAGATGCCGGCCTGGATCTGGCGGGCGAGGAAGGTGCCGCTGGGCACGACCACGTCGTAGCCGGTGCTGCCGGTGAGCAGCTTGGTCTCCAGGATGTTGTTGGAATCGAAGACGTCGTAGACGACCTTGATCCCGGTCTCGGCCTCGAACTCGGTGAGAATGTCCTCGTCGATGTAGTCCGACCAGTTGTAGACGTTGACGACGGGCTCCTCCTCGGCGAAGGCCGCGGTCGCGGCGAGCAGCGCCGCAGCGGCGGCGCCGGCGGTCAGCGGCAGCTTGGTCATGGGATTCGTCCTCTCTTGCCCGGCCGCGCTCGGCGGGCCGTGGTGGCGGTGGGCCGATTCAGGCGCTTCGCGGCGCCCCTGTCAACGCGCCTGCCCGGCTTATCGCGCAAACGTGACGCTGGCCTCGCCCAGACCCTCGATGGCGGCGCGGACCGTATCGCCGGGCTCGACCCACTTGGTCTCGACCACGCTGCCGGTCAGCACCACGTCGCCGGACTGGAGCGGGCGTGCGCTCGCGGCGGCGTGGTTCGCGAGCCAGGTAAGCGCTTCGAACGGGTGGCCCATCACGTCGGCCCCGGTGCCGGCGCCCACGTGAGCGCCGTTGATCGTCATGACGCCACCCGCCGCCGCGAGGTCTACGCCGCGCCATTCTGCGACCGCCGGGCCGAGCACGGCGCCGGCGCTGAAGAAATCGTCGGCGATGAGCGTCGGCGTATCGAGGGCGCGAAAATCCTCGTAGCGGTCGTCCACGATCTCGATGGCCGCCATGCAGGCCTCGACCGCATCCGCGACGGCGGCGCGGTCGAAGGGTGCGTCGGCTGTTGGCAGCGGGCTTCCCAGCCGCACCGCGATCTCGCACTCCACGCCCGGCCGCCAGTGGTCGGCATACGTCACCGTCGCAGGCGCACTGAGGGTCCGCTGCTCGTAGAGCGCGCCGGCGCAGGGATGGGCGATCTCCAGGTAGCGCTGCATCACCGGCGTGGTGCAGCCGATCTTGCGGCCGCAGACGGCGCCGTGTGTCGCACAGAGACGCTCGTTGAGCGCGGCCTGGACGTCATACGCTTCGTCGAGCGAGGCCGGCCGGCAGTCTGCAGGCAGCACGGCGATCCGTTGCCGACGGTGACGCGCGGCAACGTAGAGCGCGACCGCCTGGTCGACGGCGAGCGGCGTCACGCGGCGTCGACCCGGCGGTTGAGCGCCTCGACCGCCGGCTGCACCTCGTCGATCAGCCGGCGCGTCTGGCTCAGGATGTCGTCGTCATCGCCGCCGATGGGCCACAGCACGAACTTCGACGCGCCGGCCGCGACGAACGCCTCGATCCGCTGCACGATGTCGGCGGCGTCGCCCGCGACGATGCCGCCCTTGGGATCGCGCTGGAATCGCACCGCGTAAGTCTCGGCCATCCGCTGCATGAGGGGCTCGTCCCAGCTGCCGAAGCGGACGTGGAAGCTCGCGCCGTAATGGTCGACATCGATGCGTCGCCCGGTCTCCTTGAGCGCGTCCTTGATCCCGGCAATCGCAGGCGCCACCTGCGCCGGCGTTTCCAGCCCGGCGATCCAGCCGGTGCCGATGCGCGCCGTGCGCCGGATCGCAGGCTTGCTGGAGCCGCCGAGCCAGAGCGGTAGCTCCTTCTGCACCGGCTTCGGCTCGATCCTCGCGCCTCTGTAGCGATAGAACTCGCCCTCGAAATCGACCGAGTCCTCGGTCCAGAGGCGTGCGATGAGGTCCAGCCCCTCGTCGGTGCGCCGACCGCGGCCCGCCGTCTCCGTGCCGGTCGCCGCCCAGTCCGCTGCGCGGATGGCGCCGATGCCGAAGGCCGGCAGCAGCCGCCCCTCGCTGAGCACGTCGATGGTGGCGCACTGCTTGGCGAGCAGCAGCGGGTCGCGCAGGCCGACCGAAGCGACGTTCATGCCGAACTTGATGCGCTCTGTCCGGCCGGCGAGCGCCGCCATCACGCTCATCACCTCGAGGAAGGGCTCGTCCGAGACCAGGCGGTCGGTCTGCCAGAGCGAATCGACTCCGCCCTCTTCGCAGAGATCGACCCAGCGCCAAAAGGCGCGGGCGCCCGAGAACGGAAACGCGTTGAGCCCGAGGCCGAAGGCGATCGACAACGAAGACCCTCCTGATCGAAGCGTTCATGCCCCGCTGCCCTGGCGGAACCAGGCCATTTCTACGCGCGAGGGGCGGCAGCGTCCAGCGAGGCAACATGGCACGGCATCAAACCGAGGGGTCGGCGTTGACAGCCTTTCGGGCCGGTCATAGTGTGCGGCCGCGCGCGGCGGAAGGTCCACAGAGACGCGCCGGTGGTCGTATCCATCCTCCCAGCGGGAACGCTCATGAAGGTTCTGGTGGCGGTCAAGCGCACGATCGATCCCAACGTGAAGGTGCGGGTGAAGTCCGACCAGACCGGAGTCGAGACCGCGAACGTCAAGATGGCGATGAACCCGTTCTGCGAGATCGCCGTCGAGGAAGCCGTGCGCATGAAGGAGGCCGGCAGCGCCGACGAGATCGTCGCCGTCTCCGCCGGCCCCGACAAGGCGCAGGAGACCCTGCGCACCGCGCTTGCCATGGGCGCGGACCGTGCCGTCCACATCGTGACCGAGGCGGAGCTGCAGCCCCTTGCCGTGGCGCGCCTGCTCAAGGTGATCGCGGACGAGGAGCAGCCGGGGATCGTCATCCTGGGCAAGCAGGCCATCGACGACGACAGCAACCAGACCGGGCAGATGCTGGCGGCGCTGCTCGGCTGGCCGCAGGCGACCTTCGCCTCCGAGATCGTGTTCAAGGACGGGACCGCAGACGTGACCCGCGAGATCGACGGCGGACTCGAGACCCTCAACGTCAACCTCCCGGCGGTGGTCACGACCGACCTCAGGCTGAACGAGCCGCGCTACGCCTCGCTCCCCAACATCATGAAGGCCAAGAAAAAGCCGATCGACCGGCGGGACGCCGACGCGCTCGGCGTGGACATCGGCCCGCGGCTCTCGGTGCACACGGTGGCGGAGCCGCCCAAGCGCGAGGCGGGGATCAAGGTGGCGGACGTTTCGGAACTCGTCGCGAAGCTGCGCGACGATGCGAAGGTGATCGGATGAGCGTCCTCATACTGGCCGAGCACGACAACGCCGAGTTGAAGCGGCCGAGCCTCAATGCGGTGACGGCAGCCTGCGCGCTGGGCGGCGAGGTCCACGTGCTGGTCGCGGGCGCCGGCGCCGGGCCGGTGGCCGACGCTGCGGCACAGGTGCCCGGCGTCGACAAGGTCCTGCATGCGGACGATCCGGCCTACGAGCACGGCATCGCCGAGAACCTGGCGCCGCTCATGGTTGGCCTCGCCGAGAGCTACAGCCACCTGGTCGCGTCGGCCACGACCTTCGGCAAGAACGTGATGCCGCGCGTCGCCGCGCTGCTCGACGTGGCCCAGGTCTCCGACATCATCGAGATCGTCTCCGACAGCGTCTTCGTGCGCCCGACCTATGCGGGCAACGCGCTCGCAACTGTCGAGAGCACCGACGCCAAAAAGGTGGTTACCGTGCGAACCACGGCCTTCGACGCGGCGCCGGCCGAGGGCGGGAGCGCCGCCATCGAGGCGGTCGCGGGCGCCGGCGACCAGGGGCTGGTCCGCTTCGTCAGGCACGAGCTGAGCAAGTCGGACCGCCCGGAGCTCACCAGCGCCGGCATCGTGATCTCGGGCGGCCGGGGGATGCAGAGCGGCGAGAACTTCCCGCTGATCGAGGCCGTGGCGGACCGCCTCGGCGCCGCCGTCGGCGCCTCGCGCGCGGCGGTGGATGCAGGCTACGTGCCCAACGACTTCCAGGTCGGGCAGACCGGCAAGGTGGTGGCGCCTGACCTCTACATTGCGGTCGGCATTTCCGGCGCGATCCAGCACCTCGCCGGGATGAAGGACAGCCGGGTGATCTGCGCCATCAACAAGGACGAGGAGGCGCCGATCTTCCAGATCGCCGACTTCGGCCTCGTGGCAGACCTCTTCAAGGTTCTGCCGGAACTCGCCGAAGAGCTCGATCGCCAGGGCGTCTCCAAGGCCTGATCCGCAGCCATGGTGCAGTCGATCGCAATCGTCGGAGCGGGCCGCATGGGCAGCGGCATCGCCCACGTTGCCGCGCTCTCCGGCTTCGACGTGACGCTGATCGATGTCGGCCAAGGCCAGCTCGATTCGGCGCTGGAGACCATCCGCACCAATCTCGGCCGCCAGGCGCGAAAGGGCTTGATCGGCGAGGATGAGCCGGCAGCGGCACTGGAGCGGATCGCGACGGCGGTCGGCCTCGACGCCACCAAAGGCGTCGACATGGTGATCGAAGCCGTCGTCGAAGACGAGGCGGTGAAGAAGGAGATCTTCGCCGCGCTGCGCGGCGCGCTGCCCGAGCACACGATCATCTGCACCAATAGCTCGTCGTTGCCCGTCACCCGCCTCGCAGCGAGCACCGACCGGCCCGGCAAGTTCATGGGCATGCACTTCATGAACCCGGTGCCGATGATGGAGCTGGTGGAGCTGGTGCGCGGCATCGCGACCGAGGAGGAGACCTACGAGACCGCCCGCAAGGTGACCGAGCGCATGGGCAAGATCCCGGCCATGGCCGAGGATTTTCCCGCCTTCATCGTGAACCGCATCCTCATGCCGATGGTCAACGAGGCCATCTACGCGCTCTACGAGGGCGTGGGCACCGTGAAGGCCATCGACACGGCGATGAAGCTCGGCGCGCACCACCGCATGGGGCCGCTGGAGCTTGCCGATTTCATCGGCCTCGACACCTGCCACTCGATCATGCAGACGCTCTACGAGGGCCTCGCCGACAGCAAGTACCGGCCCTGCCCGCTGCTCGCGAAATATGTCGAGGCCGGCTGGCTCGGCCGCAAGACCGGCAAGGGCTTCTACGACTACTCCACGGGCACCCCGGTCCCGACTCGCTGACCGGCCCTGCCCTCGCTCAGCCGCGGTGGTAGGGGTGGCCCGAGAGGATGCTCGCCGCCCGCCACAACTGCTCCGCCAGCATCGCGCGGACGAGCAGGTGCGGCCACGTCATCGGCCCAAGCGAGAGAACCGTGTCGGCACGCGTGAGGACAGACGCCCCGTGCCCGTCGGCGCCGCCGATCAGGAAGGCGACGACGGCCGTGCCATCGTCCCGGATGCGCGCGAGGCGTGCGGCGAAAGCCTCGCTGGTGAGCGCTTTGCCGCTGCCATCGAGCGCCACGACATAGGCGCCCTCGGGAAGCCCCTTCAGCAGCGCCGCCGCCTCGCGTTCGCGCCCCGCATCGCCGCCGCCTCCGGCCCGGACCTCGCGCAGTTCGAGCGGCCACGGCAGGCGCCGGCGGTAGCTCTCGAAGAGCTGCTGCGCCGGGTCATCCCGGGCGCGTCCTACCGCCGCCACGACAAGGCGCATCGGCGGCCGGTGCTCCTCATCCTCCGGCTAGGCGGCGAGCAGTGCCGTGCCGTCAGTCGTCGGCAAGCGCCAGCTCGTCGGCCTCGCCGAGGGCCTCGACGGACCACATCTTCTCGAGGTTGTAGAGGGAGCGGACCTCCGGCCGGAAGACATGCACGATGATGTCGCCGGCGTCGATCAGCACCCAGTCCGCATTCTCGCGGCCCTCCGCCGCCAGCGCCGGCGTGCCGTCGTCCTTGAGCTGTTTGAGGAGCCGCTCCGCCACCGCATCGACATGGCGTTTCGACCGCCCGCTGGCGATCACCATGAGATCGGCGATCGTGGTCTTGCCGTCGAGGTCAATGGTGACGATGTCTTCCGCCTTGGCGTCGGCAAGTGCGCCAGCGACGGTCCGGTGAAGCGCCTCGGTGCCGGCCCTGCCCGGCTCCCGGCGGCTGGACCTAACAGGTCGGTTCGGTACCGTTATGGTGTTCCTCCAGCCTCCCTTGTTCGGCCCGCCCGATCGCCGGCAGCGCGCAATGCTGTCGCAGACGCGGGATGCAGCGGACCATGGATTACCATCCAGGCGGGCGGCCTGCACCGCACGAGCCCTCGCGCGCGGCGTTCCGCCATTCTTCGGCGTGCGAATCGTTTCGCAGGCTTAACCACACTGGCGTAACGAGAGTAAGGCCAGCGGTCGATGACCGCAACGGGTAGTGCGTGGAAGAGCGCGGGCCAGCGCCGCCATTCTGCCAGCGTCGGCAGGTTGTCGGCGCCGACGATCCAGACCAGCCGGTGGCGCGGGAAGCGCTGCTTGAGGCCCGCCACCGTATCCACGGAATAGCAACTGCCGAGGCGGCGTTCGACATCGCTCACGCGGAGCCTGCGATCCCTGGCTGCAGTCCTGGCGGCGGCGAGACGTTCGTCGAACGCCGCCATCCCGGCGCGGGGCTTGAGCGGGTTTTGCGGCGAGACCAGCCACCATACCTCGTGCAGCCCGAGCCGCTTGAGCGCCAGCAGGCTGATGTGGCGGTGCCCGTCGTGGGCCGGATTGAAGGAGCCGCCGAGGAGGCCGATCCTGCGGCCCGGCGGCCGCACCGGCGGCGCAACGCCTGGGACCGGCCGTGATCGCCGCCGGCGCATGGGGACGAGAGCGGTCAGGGGCGAACCTGTCCGGTGCCGTACACCTTGTACTTGTAGGTGGTGAGCTGCTCGACGCCCACAGGCCCGCGCGCGTGCAGCTTGCCGGTGGAGATGCCGATCTCCGCGCCCATGCCGAACTCGCCGCCGTCGGCGAACTGGGTGGACGCATTGTGCAGCACGATCCCGCTGTCGACCCGCTCCATGAAGCGCTCGGCGGCGGCGGCGTCCTCCGTGATGATCGCGTCGGTGTGGTGGGAGCCGTGCTCGTTCACATGGGCGATCGCCGCATCGAGCCCGTCCACCATCCCGACCGAGATGATTGCGTCGAGGAATTCCGTCCCCCAGTCGGCGTCGGCCACCGGCACCACGCGCGCATCGAGCGCCTGCACGCGCGAATCGCCCCGCACCTCGCAGCCGGCTTCGAACAGGGGTTCGAGGATCGCGGGCAGCGCATCCTGCATGGCGGCGTCCACGAGCAGGGTCTCCGCCGCGCCGCAGATGCCGGTTCGCCGCATCTTGGCGTTGAAGGTCACGTCCCGCGCCTTCTCGGGGTCGGCGGCGGCATGCACGTAGACATGGCAGTTGCCGTCGAGGTGCGCCATCACCGGCACCCGGCTCTCCGCCAGCACCCGCTCGATCAGCGAGCGTCCGCCGCGCGGCACGATCAGGTCCAGCACGTCGTCCATGGTGAGCAGGATGCCGACGGCCGCGCGGTCCGTCGTCGGCACGAGCTGGATGCAGCCTGCCGGCAGCCCGGTCTCGACCAGCGCCCTCTGCAGCGCTGCGGCAATGGCGCGCGAGGAGTGGTAGCTCTCGGAGCCACCGCGCAGAATCGCCGCATTCCCCGCCATGAGGCAGAGCGCGCCGGCGTCGGCGGTCACGTTGGGCCGCGATTCGTAGATGATCCCGATGACGCCGATGGGCACCGAAACCCGGCGGATGCGGAGCCCGTTGGGCCGCTCCCACTCGCCCAGCAGGCGGCCGAGGGGGTCCTCCAGGGCCGCCACCTGCTCAACGCCCGCCGCCATGGCCTCGACCCGGTCGGGGTCGAGGGCAAGGCGATCGAGCAGGGCGCCGCTCAGGCCCGACGCCCGCGCTGCCGCCATGTCGGCCGCGTTGGCCTCCAGGATCGTCGCTTCGCCGGCGCGGATCGCTGCCGCGGCTGCGCGGAGCGCGCGCCGCCTGGTCTCGGCG
>JAPPHR010000005.1 GCA_028820995.1 Rhodospirillales bacterium | reverse complement strand
ACAGCCAAATCGTTCATAATCGAAATCCGACCCCAAAGTCCGACAGACTGCTAATGTCCCGCGCCATGTCCAAAGGAGTCGCCGTCGCGCCCGAACGGCCGGTCGGCACGGCCATGCCGTTCAGCCGCCATCTGACGCGGACGGCCCGGCTTGCCGGCCCGGTGATCCTCGCGCGCGCGGGCCTGCTGGTGATGGTCGCGATCGATTCCGCGATGCTGGGGCACTACGGGACCCTGTCGCTCGCCTACTACGCGGCGGCGAATGCGGCCCAGGTGGTCATGATCCTGATCGGCGTGGGCCTGCTCCAGGGCACGACGATTCTGGTCGCGCAGGCGCACGGCGCGCACGACCGCGCCGCCTGCGGCACGTACTGGCGCGTGAGCATGGTCCACGCGGCAGTCCTCGGCGTCGTCATGGGGCTTCTCTGCCTGCTCGGCCGCTGGATCCTGGAAGGGACGGGCCAACAGCCCGAGGTCGCCGCCGGCGGCGGCCGCGTGCTCGACATGATCGCCTGGGGCTCCCCGCCCCTGCTGATGTGGGTGGTGTGCAGCCACTTCCTGGAGGGGATCAGCCGGCCGATTCCCGGCATGCTGGTGATGTTCGCCGCGGTGCTGCTGAACGCGCTGCTCAACTGGATCCTGATCTTCGGCAACTGGGGCGGGCCGGAGATGGGGGCGGAAGGAGCGGCCATCGCGACCTCGCTCGTGCGCTGGGTGATGTTCGGGGTGCTCCTGCTCGTCGTGCTGCGCCTGCCCGATGCTCAGGCGCTGGGCATCAGTCGGCATGTCCCGGATTTCTGGGCGGTCTCGAAGCGGCTCCGGCGCATCGGCTATCCGCTGGGCGCCGCACGGGGGCTCGAGACCGCGGCGTTCGGGGCGCTGGTGATGTTCGCCGGCCACCTCGGCACGGTGCCGCTCGCGGCCTACCAGATCGGCTACAACCTGATCGGCCTCGTCTTCATGGTTGCGATCGGGACCGCGGCCGCGAGCATGGTGCGGGTGGGCAACGCGGTGGGCCGCCGCAACCCGACCGATATCGTGCGCGCCGGATGGGCGGGCGTCCTGCTCATCGCCTTCCTCATGGCCTGCTTCGCGGGGCCGTTCCTCGGGCTCGGGATGCCGCTCGCCAATCTCTACACCGACGACCCGGCCGTGCTTCCGTTAGCCGCACCGCTCATCGGCATTTGCGGTATCATCCTGATGTTCGACGGAATGCAGGCGGTCCTGATGGGCGCGCTGCGGGGCGTCGCCGACGTTTGGGTGCCGCCGGGGCTCCAGCTCATCTCCTGGTGGTGCATCACCGTGCCCATCGGTTACGTGCTGGCCTTCGTGGTCGGGATCGGCGTCGACGGCCTCATGTGGGGCATTCTGGCGGGAGCGCTTTCTGCCAGCATCTTGCTCGCGGGCCGCTTCCTCGCCGTGGCCCGGCGGCCGATCGCCCGCTATTGAAGGACGTATAACGGTACGATCAGCTGGTTTGGCGCCCAAAAATGGCCACAGTCGGCCCATAGTTGGGGCGGCTATTGCAGTAGGAGTGAAACAAGGTGTCTTCGACCATCGCGCTCGTCGATGACGACCAGCACCTGCTCACCTCGGTCACCATGGCGCTGGAGGCCGAGGGGTTCGTCGTCCGGCCCCACAGCGACCCGGTGAAGGCGCTTCAGGACCTGCTGAGCCGGCCGGTCGATCTCGCGGTGCTCGACATCAAGATGCCGCAGATGAACGGCCTGGAGTTGCTCGCCCAGCTGCGGAAGCATTCCGCGGTGCCGGTGGTGTTCCTGACCTCGAAGGATGCCGAGGACGATCAGCTCCACGGTCTGAGCCAGGGGGCAGACGACTACATCACCAAGCCCTTTTCGATCCGCCTCCTGATCGAGAGAATCCGGACCATCCTGCGGCGCGCCGATCCGGCCAGTAGCGCGGATTCGGCAGGTGCGCTCATGGTGCGCGGCCCGCTCGTGCTGGACGAGAATCGTCATCTCTGCACCTGGCGGGGCGAAGGGCTCGCGCTCACCGTGACGGAGTTCCTGCTGTTGAAGGCGCTGGCCCAGCACCCCGGCCACGTGAAGAGCCGAAACCAGCTGATGGATGCCGCCTACGGCGACCAGATGTATGTCGAGGACCGGACCATCGACAGCCACGTCAAGCGTATCCGCAAGAAGTTCAAGGTCATCGATCCGGCCTTCTCGCAGATCGAGACGCTCTACGGTGTCGGCTACCGATACACATCGCCGTGACCCCGTCGAGCACGATCTGAAGGCGGCGCCGACCGCTCCTCAGGCGAGGGGCCGGCGCGGCCGGCGGCGGCGTCTCGCCTTTTCGCTCACTGCCCGCATTCTCGCCATCAACGTCATGGCGCTGGGCGTCCTGGTGGCGGGCTTCTTCTATCTCGACCAGCTTCAGCGCGATCTGATGGACGCCAAGCTGGATGCGCTCGCGCGGGAGGCCACGTTGCTGGCGGCGGCGCTCGGCGAAGGCGCGGTCGATACCGCCGGGACCGCCAGTGCGGGCATTGACAGCACCGCGGCCGCGACGCTGGTCCATCGTCTCAACCTGCCCATCGATACACGCGCGCTGCTCTTCAACGCCGATGGAAGCCTTGCGGTCGATTCCTGGCGGCTCCCCATGGCGCCGGTGCAGACGACGGAATTGCCGCCCCCGGACACGGGCCGCGGCATCGTCGGCCGGGCGGCGGACGCTGCCTACGAGTGGATCACGGCACGCTTGCCGCCGCGTACCACGGTCCCGCTCCACAGCGAGCCGAGCGAGCCGCGGGCGGCCGACCTGCCCACGGTCATGGCCGCTCTGCAAGGCAGTGCCGGTGGCGCCATGCAGAGGACGGAGGACGCCCGGCTGGTTGCCGTCGTGGCGGCCCCGATCCAGCCGTTCCGCCGGGTCCAGGGGGCTCTGCTGCTGGTGGCGGATGCGGAAGACGTGCTGGAGAGCGTCCGCAACGCCCGGTTCACCATTCTTCAGGCATTCAGCATCGCGCTCGGCATCACGATCGTCCTCAGCCTCTTCTTCGCGGGCACGATTACCCGTCCGGTGCGCCGGCTTGCACGCGCGGCGGAGCGGGTGCGCGCCGGCGGCGGGCGCAAGGTGGAGATCCCGGATTTCACGGCGCGTAACGACGAGATCGGGCGGCTCTCCGCAGCGCTCCGGGAGATGACCGATACGCTCTGGGTGCGAATGGACGCGATCGAGCGGTTCGCCGCCGACGTGGCGCACGAGGTGAAGAACCCGCTCAGCTCGGTGCTCAGCGCCGTCGATACCGCGCGGCGCGTCACGGACGAAGATCAGCGCGCGAAGCTGCTGGCGCTCGTCGGCGAGGACGTGATGAGGCTGGACCGGCTGCTGAGCCAGATCGCCGACGCCTCGAAGATCGATACCGAGCTGGCGCGCGCTCAACGGGAGCCGGTGGACCTCCGCGCCATGCTGACGACGTTCGCGGAGATGCAGGATGCCGCCGCCTCGATGAACGATGGTTCCGAGGCCATCCGCGTGGAGATCCGGGGCGACGGTCCGTTCATGGTGCAGGGCGTCGAGGATCGCCTTGCGCAGGTGCTCCAGAACCTCGTCAGCAACGCCCGTTCGTTCAGCCCGCCGGGCGGCGCGATCACGCTCGGGCTGCGCCGGGACAGTGCCGCAATCGTGGTCAGCGTGGACGATGACGGGCCCGGCGTGCCGGCCGGCATGGAGGACGCGATCTTCCGGCGCTTTTACACCTTCCGGCCCGAGGGCGAGGCCTTCGGCACCCACTCGGGTCTCGGGCTCAGCATCTCGCGGCAGATCGCCGAGGCCCACGGCGGCCGGCTCACCTGCGCCAACCGTTACGATCCGGCGGGCGGCGTTCTCGGCGCGAGCTTCCGTCTGGAGCTTCCCGTGGCGGACGCTGTCCGTGCGGCCGAGGCCGACTGAGCGCACCAGACCCGGCGCCGGATCGTCCTGCTCAGTGGACGCTGAGCGGCTCGAGCTGGTGCTGGCGGGCGGCGGCGAACGCGATATCGCGGTCAGGCGCCACGCCGAGGAGGCGGCCGTCCGGTGCGTGGATGCCGTAGACGGCGGCGCCGTCCACCACGACTTCCCGGACGTAGGCTTCGTTGCCGGTGAGGAAGTGGACGTAGTCCCTCTGCTCGCCGGCAGTCGCGCGATCGCCGTCATTCATGACCTTCCTCCTTCACCCTTGGCGGGGAGGCCGCCGCAGCGCCCGCCGCGCCGTTCACACAACACACGCATTCGCTAGCTCCCCGCCCCGTCACCGCCCCTGATCGGAATCGTCTTCACGATCTCGGGCGCGGTGGGGCGGGTAAGGTCGATGTGAAGCAGTCCGCTGTCGAGGCGCGCGCCGTCGACCTCGATCCCGTCCGCAAGCAGAAACGTGCGGTGGAACTGGCGCGCCGCGATGCCACGATAGAGGTAGACGGCGCCGTTGTCCTCAGCCTGCCGGCCCCTGATGTGCAGCTCGTTGCGCTCGACGGTGACGTCGAGATCGTCCTCGTCGAACCCGGCCACGGCGAGGCTGATGCGCAGCCGCTCATCCCCCAGATGCACGACGTTGTACGGGGGATAGCCCTCGGCCGAGGAGCGCGTGAGCCGGTCGACCACCTCTTCCAGGCGATCGAAGCCGAGCAAGAGGGGGCTGCCGAAAGGTGACGTTCTTGCCATCGGCCTGCCCTCCTCCGTCGCTTGGCCGTCTGCGCTTGCGCCCTGAAGTGATCGATCCCGGCAGCCGTTTTGCCCTCGGCCACCTCACCAATTCCATATGGGAATGGCGAAGACGCCGATCAATCATTTTGGCATACAGATTACTCTGTAGTGCAGAGCAATTTTCGAGTATGCTTCCTTCATCACACGTGCAGAAGCGGGGAGCGAGCCATGAGCGTGAGCAAGGACGACGCCCTGTCGGCGCTGCACGACATCGAATCGGCGAAGCGCCGCAGCCAGACACTGTTCGGGTACGGACTCGCCAGCCCCCACCTGCTGCTGTGGGGCACGTTGTGGATCGTCGCCGGCCTCGTCGGCGCCCTCTCGCCCGCGAATACCGGCATCGGCTGGTGCGCCGTCGACGTCGTCGGCGTTCTCGGCAGCGGCTGGCTCGTGGCCCGCCATTCGCGGCGTTGCGGGGAACGCGGCGAACGCGTCCGCCTGTTTCGCTACGTCGGATCGGTCGCCGTCCTTGCGGCCTTTGTCACCTTGACGCTCATGGTCTTCGCGCCGGCCTCCGGCGACCAGGTGTTGATGCTCTTCACCCTGGTCGTGGCGGCGGGCCATACCATCGCCGGGTGCTGGTTGGGTCTGCGCTATGCCGCGCTGGGCGTGGCCCTTGCCGGACTCGCCGTCGGGGTCTTCGTCCTTGCGCCGGCTTACCTGTCGCTGATCGTTCCCTTCGCCGGCGGCGGCGTCTCCATCGTTGCCGGCCTCTGGATGCGGCGTGCCTGATGAGCGCACCCGATGAAATCGTCCACCAGTCGACGCGGCTCAAGATCATGTCGGCGCTGAACGCCCTGCCCCGCCGCGAGATGCTGGAATTCGTCCGGCTCAAGGCGATCACCGGGGCCACCGACGGCAACCTCGGATCTCACCTCACGACGCTGGAGAAGACCGGTTACGTGACCGTTGTGAAGGATTTTGTGGGCAAGCGGCCGCGCACCCGCGTCCGCATAACCACGCCGGGACGGCGCGCCTTCCAGACCCATGTCGCCTACCTGCGCGACATTCTGGAGGGCGAAGGCGCCGGCGCCTGAACGAAGGGGAGAAACGACATGCGTACCGTGACGAACGGTCGGCGCCGGGGCGGTCTCGTCCTCGGCCTCATCGCACTGCTGGCGGCGCTCCTCCTCAGCCTCCCGGCCGGGGCGCAGGAAACGATGCGCTTCGACGAGAAGGTCCGGGAGCTCTTCTTCGCCGGTTTTGCCGGCAACCAGGACGCGCTGGAGCGCGGCATGGCGATCTGCGAGGAGACGCTCGCAGACGACCCGGATCATCCGGGCGCCCTGGTCTGGCAGGCGTCGGGCTGGTTCTACGAGTCGAGCTTCCTCTTTGCCCGGGGCGATTCGGAGGTGGGCATGGCGCTCTACAACAAGAGCGTCGCCCAATTCGACCGCGCCGTGGCCCTCGCACCCGACGACTTGCAGACGCTGATCCCGCGAGCGGCGGTCTATCTCTTTGCCGCTCCTTACGTCGAACACGCCCCAACGCGTAACTGGCTCCTGGAGACAGTGGTCGGCGACTACACGAAGGCTCTCGAGCTGCAGAAGCCCTATTTCGACTCTCTCACGGTGCACGGCCGGGGCGAGTTGCTCGGCGCGCTCGCCTCGGCCTTGTGGCTGTTGGAGAGGCGCGACGAAGCAAGGGTCTATCTGGACCGCATCGTCGCCGAGCTTCCGGACTCCCCCTACGCGCTCATGGCGCAGCAGCAGCTCGACGACCCGGCGACGCCGGCTCAACTCACCTGCCTCGGCTGCCACAAGTACTGAAGCCGCGGCCGATTGGTTGCACCCGCACCCGATTCGGACCGCCCAGGGAGACCTGAAACATGCGCGTTCAAATCCTCTCGCGGCTGATTGTCGGAGCGGCGCTGGTCCTCGCCTGCATGGCCTACACGAACACCGGCCGCAGCACGGCCTCCTCCACGCCCGCCGTACCCCTGATCAGCTACCACCACGCGTTCGATCATCATTGGTACGTGTGGCTTCCCCGCCATCCGACGTACGAAGCCGTCGAGGTCATGACCATCGACGCGCCCTACAATCCATACAGGCTCGTCTGGGTCTTCTTCACTGAGCGCGAGGGGGAAAAACGCCAGCACCACTTCATGGACGATCCACGGATCGCGGAGGGCGCCGATCACTTCCACTACCGGAAGATCGACTACCGGCGCACCGGCGAATCGGGGGCGGGTCAGAGCGTGCACGTGTCCCTCACCGGACTTGACGGTGTTCCGTTTGAAGTCGAGATCGATGCCGAAGGTGTGCCACTGACTCAGGACGGTGCCGGTCTCACGAATCAGTCCGGCCACGGGGCCGAAAGGGTGGTCATGCTGTTCCATCGGAAGCGCTCCGCACGGACGGAGCACAACAGGGTGGTGATCGGCGGCACGGACTTCTCCTTCCGCGCCGGAGACGACCCCGAAGGGGAACACCGTTTCATGGCGGCCTACAGTGCCGGAATCCAAATCGTGGTCTTTCCTTTCGGACAATGGACTTTCAGAGGCGACGAGACACGCCTTGGCAGCGAGGCGGCCGGCTTCTCCTTCACGGTGGAGGGCCGGGAGAACGGCGTCGCTCTGGTCTCGGACCTGCTGGGCTACGACAACCGCACCACCATCGAGCTGGATGCCGACGGCGCCCTGGAACGCTACCGCCACGATGTCGGCTCGAACCGCATGGTCATCTCGTTGGAAGAGCCCCTGCCGTTCACTGGCCCTGCGCCCCAGTCGGCCAGCCGCTTTTCCGTCCTGATGGACCCCGAGGAGCCGGTCGCCAGCGGGCGCGTCGTCTCTGAGCCCACCGAAAGCGGCCGGCGCCTGTCGTGGACCATCGACACCCCGTCATGGGCCGCCGGTTATCCTTTCGAATCGCTCGTTGAGGAGCGGGACGGCGGGATGACGCTGACTATCCGGTCGACAAGACACTCCAACTGACTCTGCCGCAAGCGGCCGGGCTGTGGCGGACGGGCCGATGTGGCATGGTGGGTTGCGAACGCATCCGCCACCTGAGCACATAGGTTCTCGCTCACCCGAGGAGTGCAAGACGGGCGGCGACGGGGAGCAGGCCGCCCGCCATGAGCACGCATTCGAGGGAACGGGCGGGCGGGCCCGCCATCGGGCGCACCTGGGAAGGGGTGCTCCTGATGGTCTTCACCTGCGCCTGCTTCGCCGGCATGTCGGCGGCAATCCGCCACATCTCGGCGGAAATCCCGGTGTTTCAGATCGCCTTCATCCGCAACGGCATCGGCACTCTGATCCTGGTGCCCTTCATGTTCCGGATCGGCTTCGGCTCGTTCAGCCTGGGGCGATTCCGCCTCTTCGCGGTGCGCGCCGGGATCGGCGTCCTGGCCATGTGGGCCTGGTACTCGGCGCTGCAGATCACGCCGCTCGCGGAAGCCATCACGCTCAACTTCACGGTCTCTCTCTGGATGATCCCGGTCGCCATCCTGATGCTGGGCGAGCGGGTCGGCCCGCGCCGGTGGGTCGCCACCGTCGTGGGCTTTGCGGGCGTCCTGATCGTGCTGCAGCCGGGGGCAGACACCGTCTCGGTCGGCGGCCTGCTCGCAATCACGGCGGCGCTGCTCTTCGCCATCTCGATGGCGCTGGTCCGCATGCTCGCGCGCACGGAATCGCCGCTCGCCATCGTCTTCTACATGAACCTGATCATGACGCCGCTCTCGCTCGGCCCCGCGCTCTGGTGGTGGGAGATGCCGACGCTGGAGCAGCTCGGCTGGCTGCTCGGCATCGGCTGCGTGCTCACGATCGCGCACTTCTCCATGGCGCGCGCACTTTCGATCATGGAGGCGACGGCGATCGTGCCCCTGGACTTCACCCGCCTCCCCTTCGCTGTGCTGATCGGCTGGTTCGCGTTCGGCGAGTTCCCCGGCATCTGGACCTGGGTCGGCGCAGTCTTCATCGTGGCGAGCGCCGTCTACATCGCGCGCCGCGAAGCGCTCCTCGCCCCTCGCCCTCCCGGCGTCGTCGGGGCGTAAGCGCTGGTCCTCTCTGCGCCTTTTGCAGGCAACGCCGGTTTGCTATGTAAGCGCGCACTTCAGCGTGGGAGATGGGCATGAATATCAGCGGGCAAACGGCGATCGTGACCGGCGGCGCGTCCGGGCTCGGCGAAGCGACGGCGCGGCAGCTTGCGGCCGCCGGCGCCAAGGTCGGAATCCTCGACATGAACGAGGAACTGGCAAACAGCGTCGCGGGCGAGATCGGCGGTGCGGCCGCGGCCTGCGACGTGGTCGACCCGGCCAGTCACGAGGCCGCCATGGCATCGGTGCGTGAGGCGCTCGGGCCGGCGCGCATCATGGTCGCCTGCGCCGGAATCGCGCCGGGCGCCAAGCTGGTGGGGCGGGACGGCAACGCGAGCCCGCTGGAAAAGCTCACCCGCGCGATCCACGTCAACCTGATCGGCACGATCAACTCCTGCCGCCTCGCCGCCGCCGACATGGCCGCGATGGATCCGCTCGACGACAACGAGCGCGGCTGCATCGTCACCACCGCCTCGGTCGCCGCCTTCGAGGGACAGATCGGGCAGCTCGACTACGCGGCGTCCAAGGGCGGCGTCGCGGCGATGACGATCCCGCTCGCGCGCGAGCTTGCCCGCGACGGCATTCGCGTGAACTGCATCGCGCCGGGGCTGATGGACACGCCGATGATGGCGGGCCTCTCCGAGCCCGTGAAGCAGTCGCTGCTGGAGACGACGGTCTACCCCAAGCGCCTCGGCGGCGCGGACGAGTACGGGGCGCTCGCCGTGCACATCGCCGAGAACACCTTCATGAACGGCTCGGTGATCCGCTTCGACGGCGCGCTTCGCATGGCGCCGAAGTAGCGCACGGGCCGCCCGCTACTCGGGAGACCAGGGCGCGATCCGGGTCTCCCAGGCGGCGCTGTCGGCCGGGCTGAAGAGCTTCAGCGTGAGGTCGATGCGCGCGAACCTCCAGGCGCCCTCCTCCTTGCGCAGCCGGGAATCGTACCAGCCGCCGATCCAGGTGTCCCGGGTCGGCCCGCCGCCTTCCGGCGTCACCTTGCCCAGCTCCCACAGGTAGTGGTTCGACGTGGCGCTCTTCCCGTCGGGCGCCACGTCGACATTGGGCTGGGTCATGTAGTGGATGGCCCAGGGCATGAAGGTGGTGCAGTTGGGGCGGATGTCGCGGACGATGCCCGCCCGCGTCTCCCAGTGACCGATGCCTTCGCAGTGCCACACCGCATCCTCGGTGAAGAGCGGCGCGACGAGCGCGGGATCGCCGTTGTGGTCCACGGCCTTGGCGTAGCGCGCGATGAGCTGCTGGATCGCCTCGATATCCTCGAGGCGCTGGAGCCGCGCGGCGATATCCATGAGCGCCTCCGGCGGGGCTTACCCCTTCCAGGGCGGGATCGGCGTCTCCCACGAGGCCGCGTCGGTGGGGCTGAGCAGCTTCAGGATCAGCTCGATGTGGGTGAACTTCCACTCGCCGCCTTCCTTGCGGAACGTGGATTCGTACCAGCCGCCGATCCAGGTGTCCTGGTCGGGGCTGCCGTCCTCCTGCACCGCCTTGGCAAGCTCCCACAGGTAGTACTCGCCGGTGGCGCTCTGGCCGTCGTCCGCGATCTCGATGATCGGCTGGGTTGCGTAGTGCAGCGCCCACGAGAGCTGCTTGGTGGAGACCTCGCGCAGACCGGAGACGATGGCATCGCGGCCCTCGTAGCGCCCGATCCCCTCGCAGTTCCAGACCGCGTCCTCGGTGAAGCACGGCGCCATCTTCTCGGGGTCGGCGTTGTGGTCCGCCGCCGTCATGTAGCGGGCGATGAGCTGCTTGATGGACTCGATATCTTCCAGGCGCTGAAGGCGTTGCTCCACGGACATGCTCTCTATTCCTCTTCGTTTGTTTGGGGAGATCGTTCAGTTTGCGATGCGTTTCGCGGGTGCCGGCGCCTCGTCCGGCTCCTTGCAGCCGACGGGGCAGCAGCGCCCCGGCTGGCGGTCGCGGCTCTCGGCGCCGCTCTCGTCGGCAAGCGCGCCCCGGTCGAGCAGCTTCTCCACCAGCGCCACCTTGTCGTCCACCGGATAGCTGCGGAAGATTTCGAGCCCCGTCGCCTGCGGCGAGCCGCCGCCGTGCAGGCTGATGACCGAGTACCAGCCGGCGGTGCCGGAGGCCGTGAGGTCCTCGATCAGGCGGGCGACCTCCATGCGCTCACCATAGGGCAGGTCCTCCCGTCCCTTCAGCATCTCGGTAAGCGAGCCTGCGGTCGCCGGGTTGTGGTCCTCGTCCGGCCCCGGCAGGGCGACGATCAACCCGCCCGAGACCTCGTGGGCAATGCGGTGCATGTCGTAGATCTGCGTCGACATCAGGAGCTTGCCGATATTGGCGAAGACACGGTCGGGCTCGACGCAGCCCGAGCCGTCCGCCACGGCGTAAACGGAACTCGCCACGCCGCAGGCGTAGAAGCCCTCGACGATCTTGATCAGCTCCACCATGCGGTCGCGCAGGTGGGACGTGTTCTCGACCTCGAGGCCGTTGGCCTCCGCCATCAGCACGCCGGCGCCGATCAGCAGGTCGCCGAAGCCCGCGCGTGCACCGACGCAGGAATGGCGGTGATGGGTCGCATAGGCCTGGGTCAGGTACTGCGAGTGTTCCCACTCCCCGGCGAGGAACACGCGCTCCCACGGCACGAACACGTCGTCGAAGATCACCACGCCGGTGGACTGGCCGTAGCGGGCGCTGAACGTGGCCGCCTTCTCTTCCGGCCGGCCCGCCGGGCGCGCGACGACGGTGACGCCGTCCGCATCCACCGGCACCGCGCAGCAAAGCGCAAAATCCTTGTCGTCCTCGGTCATGTTGCGGCACGGCATGACCAGATACTCGTGGACGTAGGGCGCCGCGGTGACGATGGCCTTCGCCCCGCGGATCACGATCCCGTCGGGCCGGCGCCGGGTGATGTGCACGTAGGAATCGCGCACGGCCTGCGCATGGGGCCGGCGCGAGCGATCGCCCTTGCCGTCGGTCATGGCGACGCCGAGGGTGAGGTCCTCCGCCTGCACACGATGAAGGTAGGCGAGGAAGCGCTCGTGCAGGGCGCTGCGGGTCTCCTGATCGATGCGCCAGGTCGTCTGGTGGATGGCGTTGAGGCCGTCCTGGGTCAGGTAGCGCTGGGCGCAGCCGGTGTACTGGCAAACCAGCCGCACCGCCTCCAGCTTGTGGAGCTGGTCGGTGGTCGTGCGGTTGATGTGAAGGAAGCGGTGAACCTCGGCGCCAGTGCTCTCTTCCACCGCGACCATCGGGTGACGATAGCGCTCCTCGCGCGCGAAATCGTAGACGAGACCCAGGGCCGCGACGCCCGGCCCGAAGCGAGGCTCATCGGCGACGGAGGCGACCTCGTCGCCGTCGACATAGACGCGCGGCGAGAGCCGCCTCAGCGACTCCCGGTACTCTTCACCGGACATCAACATCCCGCGCCCTCCGTTCAGCCGACCTGCGCGTCACGCTGCCGGACCGCCTCGGCGATCCGCAGCACACGCTCGGCCTTCTCGTAGATCGGATAGTCGATGAAGTAGCCGTCGACCTGGATCGAGGCCGAGCCCGCAGCCTCCGCCTCGCGGAAGGCGGCGACATGCTTCTCCGCCTGGGCCACGGCGTCGGCGCTCGGCGTGAACACGCGGTTCACCGGCTCCACCTGCTTGGGGTGGATGCAGAGCTTGCCCTGAAAGCCGAAGCTGATCGCGGTCTGCGCCGAGCGCTCCAGGTTCTCATCATCGGAAAGGTCGATGAAGACCGTGTCGATGGGAGGCTCCAGCCTGCCGACGCGGGAGGCGAGCACGATGGACGCCCGCGCGTGCGCAAGCTCGGCCTCGGCGCCGGTCCAGACCATGCCCATGTCGCGGGTGTAATCGCCGGCGCCGAAGGAAAGCCGCCGCACCCGCGTGCCGGCGCCCGCGACCGCCTGGACGGCAGCGACGCCCTGGCCGGTCTCGATGATCGGCACCAGGTCAATCGCCCCCTGTTCCAGCCCCCGCTCGCGCTCCAGTTGGGCGAGCAGCCAGTCCACCGTCTCAAGCTGGGCGGGCGCCTCGACCTTGGGCAGCATGACGCCGTCGACACCGGCCGCGACGACGGCCTGGAGATCGCCGTAGCAGTACTCGGTGTCGAGCCCATTCACCCGCACGTAGCCGAGGCAGTTGCGCGGCGCCTGCAGCGCGTCCACGACGACCGCCCGCGTGGCCTCCTTCTCCGCCGCAGCCACCGCATCTTCGAGATCGAGGATCACGGCGTCGGCGCCGGCGCCGAAGACCTTGGCGACCTTGCGCGGATGGTTGCCGGGGGCGAACAGGTAGGTGCGGTGAAGATTCATGGAAGCTCCGGGGAGGCCGCGGCCAAACAACCACAGCCCTCGGCCCCGATCAAGGCGGGCAGCATTGGCGGCAGGAGCGGGCCGGTATCTTCCCGCAGGCGGGCGCCAGGAAAATCCGTCGGCAGTTGCTCGATTGCCGCGACAATCTGCGTGGCTCGAGTTATTCCTGTTTTGCTTATAGAAATGCCAAGAACAGTGAACGTCCTTTGAGAAACACAATCTTTTACGTCGTCCAAACGGCAAATGTCTTGATCTTTCCCCTCGACTGGTGAACGGTGTCTAGGACGACTCGCATGACCACCTCAATGGGTAGGTGCGCCGCGTCAAAGGCTGGCGACCGACAACGGAGGATGGCGATGACTCGAAGTTGGAAACCGCGCCTCGTCGGAGGCATTGCACTCGCGGCCGCCATCGCTCTCGGTTCGACCATGACGACCGCATCCGTTCGGGCCGATTCGGGATGGTCGTGGGAAGGCGCAATCGTGGGCGGCGTCATCGGCGGCTTGATCGATTCGACGATCGACCGGGAACATGACCGGCGGGGCGTGGTCAGCTTCTCCACGACCCTGGGAAGCTTCCACGATGGCCCCTTCATCGTCCATCACCATCATGGGGGATGGCATCGGCACCCGTGGCACCATCAACGTGAATGGCATGTTTGGCGGAGTCATCAAAGGCTCTGGTACGTACACCCCCAGCGGTACCAGTATCGCCAATGGCACGGTCAGCGAGTTCATCTGCAAACCCGGCACGTGCATCCGCCGCAGCACCGGCATCGCCACCTGCAAAGCCAGCAGGTTCGCCAGCCGCCGCGGCATGCGCATACACAGCGCCGCCATCACGGTCACAACCACAACTGGTAGCGGCCGCGCGCTTACTTTCTGATCGAGTCGGCGTCGCCTATTCGGGGTGGAAGGCGATCTCGCCGTACCAGGCGCGGGCGCTCTGACTCATCTTCGACAGTTTGGATTTGAGTCTTGTTTATTATCAATGCACTAG
>JAPPHR010000088.1 GCA_028820995.1 Rhodospirillales bacterium | reverse complement strand
TCGTCTCCAACGGCAACAGCCATCACGACGTCGGCATGGTGGAGATCGGCCGCCCGTTCCACGGCCGCGACGGCGAGGTGATCATCGAGGAGGGCTTCGAGAAGCCGGGGCTTAACCACCTGGGCTGGGAGGTCGATAACGAGGCGGCGCTGGTGGCCGCGATCGAGCGCGCCATCGCCGCCGGCTGCAAGGACTACCTCACCATCGACCACACCTTCTCGCATTCCATTTACGTGGCCGATGCGGACGGCATCTTCCACGAGTTCTACGCCGACGTGATGCACGACTGGCGCACGGTCTTCAAAGGCGGCCCGATCCCCAACATCTCGGCCCGCTGGGACCCGGCGGCCGAGGCGCCGAGCGCCGAACCCAGGTGGCAGCGCGCGCCGGACTACCGGCGTGTCGCCGATGCGCCGGTCCATCCGCTGCGCACCACGCGCGCCGTGATGGTGGTGGAGGACGTCGCGCGCTCGCTTCCCTTCTACACCGGTTTCGCGGGCCTCGACGTCGCCCACATGGCGCCGGACGGCGCTTACGCCTACCTGCGGGGCACGGCGCCCACGCCCGACTATCATTGCGCGCTCTTCGCCAGGGCGGATGGGCTGGAGAACGGCTGCCATCACTTCTCCTGCGAAATGGCGGACGAGGCGGCGGTCGCCGACGCCGAGGCTGCGCTCGCCGCACGGGAGATCGAGACCGTGGCCGCGGTCGACAGCGCCGCCAAGCGGAGCTTCTTCCTGAGGGATCCGGACGGTTTTCTCGTCGAGTTCTACGCAACCCGCGATTGCGATTTCGCCGCCGTAGCTGCCGAGCCTGCGGCGCAGAGGCCGTTCCACGCCTGAGACCTCGCAAGGCCAGAGAGGAAAGACGATGAGCCTGGATTACGTGATTTCTGCCGACTCCCACATCATCGAGCCGCTGGACCTGTGGGAGAAGGCGCTCGGCAAGAAGTGGGGCGACAAGGTCCCGCGCGTCGTCGACGAGTGCAACGGCGTGCCCGGCAACTTCTACTTCTTCGGCCACGACTACATGGACCTCGGCGTGGTCGAGCCGGAGGACGCAGCCGATTCCACCGAGGAATCCTCGGAAATGGACCCGGAGCTCGCCGACAAGGTGAACCGCTCCAATCAGGACCCGGCGCTCCGCCTCGAGCTGATGGAGATGGACGGCGTCCAGGCCGAGATCGTCAACGCGACGTTCGGGCTGATGAGCATGCGCATCCCCCACCCGCAGCTCGTGCAGGATGTCTGCCAAGTCTACAACGACTGGATCGTCGAGTACTGCAGCCACGACCGGAAGCGCCTGCTGGCATCCGGCATGCTGCCGACCGACGATGTCGACTGGGCCGTCACGGAGCTCGAGCGGCTCGCCAGGAAGGACATGCGCACGGTCTTCATCTACACCGACGTGAAGCCCCACATGCCGCCCTACCGCGACCCCTACTACGACCGCCTATGGGCCGCTGCGGCCGATCTCGACATCCCGATAACGATGCACATCATCACCGGCCGCGCGCGCGACCCCTTCACCATCGTCCACGATCACGAGCGCGGCCAGGTGGCGCAGCTCTGGCTGGAGCTTTTCTCCGACGCGGGCCCGATCCTCGCCAACGAGTTCATCTTCGGCGGCATCTTCGATCGGCACCCGAAGCTGAAGCTGATGCTCGGCGAGTACGAAATCTGCTGGCTGCCGTGGTTCCTGTTCCGCACCCAGCAGCTTCAGGGCGCGGTCGCGAACTCGCTCAAGGTCACGCCGGTCAAGAAGACGGTTCAGGAGTACCTGCACACGCAGGTCTGGCACAGCTTCGTGGACGACAAGTTCGCCGACCGCGCCTTCGATGTCGCAGGCCCGACGCAGGTCATGTGGGGCTCCGACTTCCCGCATCCGCGCAACACCTTCCCCCACAGCCACGAGGTGCTCAACCGCGTCCTCGCCAACGTCGACGAGGAGACCAAGGCAAACGTGGTGGGGCTCAACTGCGCCCGCCTCTTCGACCTCGATATCCCGGCGCCGGCGCGGGCCGCGGCGGAGTAAGACGCTCGTCGGCAGGCCGAAGCCTTACGAGCGAAGGAACGCCGTCACCGTCTCGACGAATTTCTCGGGGTGCTCGACCTCGGGCAGGTGGCCGCACTCCTCGAACACGCTGAGCTGCGCGCCGGGAATGCGCCCGTAATTCTTCTCGATCACCTCGATGGGCGCGCGGATGTCCTGCCGCCCGCTGAGAAAGAGCGTCGGCACACCGATGGTCTCCGGCCGCATGCGCACGGCCTCGTCGTCCACGTGGTCGATCATGCTCTGGCCGTACGCGAGATAGGAGGACAGCCGGTCGGGTTGGGCGTAGACGGTGACCTGCATCAGCGCGATGTCGGCGGGCGAGCGCGCCGGGTCGTGGCAGATGCGGCCCATGCGGTCGATGCAGGACTGCCAGGTCACGTCCGTCATCGCCGTGGTGCCGTTCGCCATCGTCGCCCGGATCGTCTCCGGCGGCAGCATGCCTGAGTCGGAGACCGGCGTGTGCAGCCCGTCGATGATGAGCGCGGTGATGCTGTCGGGCCGCGCGGCGTAGAGCAGCGGCGCCAGCAGGCCGCCGAGCGAGCTGCCGAGCACGGCGCAGCGCTCGATCCCCACCGCGTCCATGAAGCCCTCGAGGTGCCGCGTCATCACCAGCGGCGCCGCCTCGCTGCCCGGCTCCTTGAAGTCGGTGAAGCCGTGGCCGAGGATGTCCGGCGCATACACGGTGAAGTGCGCCGCCAACGGGTCGAGCACGTGCGCCCAGATGTCCGCGCTCAGCCCGAAGCCGTGGACCAGCAGCAAGGTTTCCGCCGCGCTCCCTTCATAAAGGTAGCGTGTGCGGGTACCGTCGATGTCGATGAACGCTGCGCGCACGGCCAGCTCCTCAAGGTGGCGGCCGAGCGTAGCACAGGGCGCCGCCTGCGGCGGAGCGGGAGGACGACATGGAGCGCATTCCGGTAAGTGTGGACGGCCACACCGTCACGGCCTACAGCGAAGGCACGGGCGACGACGTGATCCTGGTGGTGCACGGCGGGCCCGGCGTGCCCTGCGATTACGTGCGCGACGCCCATCTCCGCTACGCCGAGGAGGGCTACCGTGTCGTCTCCTGGGATCAGCTCGGCTGCGGCGAGTCCGACCGGCCGGACGACGATTCGCTCTGGACCGTCGAGCGCTACGTGCAGGAGATGGAGACCGTGCGCAGCACCCTCGGCCTCGGCCGTGTCGCCGTGGTCGGCAACTCATGGGGCGGCATGCTCGGCCTCGAGTACTGCCTCGCCTACGCCGACAACGTGAAGTGCTTCGTCTCCAGCAGCATCGCCTACGACTTCCGCGAGGTTCAGGCCGGCTTCGTCCGCTGCAAGCAGAACCTCGGCGACGAGACGGTGCTCATGATGGCGCGCCGCGAATCCGAGGGCACCACCGAGCACCCGGAATACCAGGCGGCCGTGACGATGCTGCTCTACCGGCACATGTGCCGGATGGAGACCTGGCCCGAGCCGGTGCAGAAGTCCCTTAGCGATATCGGTTACGGCCCGCTCCGGCGCATGTTCGGGCCGCACCTCTTCAACTGCACCGGCACGCTCCGCTGGTACGACCGCGTGGGCGACCTGCACCGCGTGACGGCACCCGTGCTGGTCGTCGCCAGCGAGCACGACTACGTCCTGCCGGAGCTCTGCGCCGTCTCCTGCCAGTACCTGCCGGACTCGGAGTACGCCTTCTTCCCCGGCTGCGCCCACATGCCCTTCTGGGAGAACCCGCAAGGCTACCACGCAGCGGTCGGCCCCTTCCTCGAGAAGCACCGGTAAGGCGCGATCCGACCTGGCCGGACCCTAGCTCTAAAGCGCCATGCGAACGCTGAGGCGGGCCGAGTAGTCGTCGTCGCTGGAGCCGAGACCGCGGGCACGAAGCTCGGCGCCGAGGGCGAAGCGACCCCAACGACGGGTTGCGCCGACGCCAATTACGACCCCGTCGTCGGGAATCGTCGACCGCAATTGCTCGCCGGAGACCAGAACGACGGTCTCGCCGCCGCCCACCGTGCGCTCGACGCCGAGCGAGCCGTAGAGCGAGAGCGAGTCCTGCCCGGCGTTCCAACCGAAGTCGGTCTCGATGACGGCGCCGGCGCCGACGGTGAGCGCTTCCGCATCCGTGAACGAGACCCGCGAGCCGACTGCATCGGTGAAGCGCTGCAGCGACGCGTCCGACCGGTTCAGCCAGGCTCGGGTCGTCAGTCGCGTCCTCTCGCCCACGTCGAAGCGCCGGCCTGCCTCCAGATCGACCGAGCGCACGAGCGCATCGGCGTCCTCCTCCAGCGTGCCGCGCGAATCCGATCTGGCGGTCAGGTCGAACCACGTCGCCGAAAGGCGGCCGTTGCCGTAGAAGCCGTCCGCCCCCTGCCAGGCCAGACCCACGGAGACGCCGCGACCGAGGGTGCCGATCGTGCCGCCCCCGGTTGGCGCGGAAACATCCACCGACCCCCAGACCTGGCGCGCGGCAATCAGGCCGCTCAGATCGTCGGAGAGTTGGAAGTCCACACCCGCTTCCGTAACGAGGCGCCGGGCGTCGTATTCCGCGCCGACGGTGGTGCTTCCGGACTCGTGCGAGCCCGTCCCGCCCGAGACGCCGAACCAGAACGGCGAGCCCGGCGAACGCAGCCGCGCAACGTCGGCCGCGTCCGATTTGCTCAGGCTGAGCAGCGCGCCCGGGAGGCTTTCGTAAACGGCTGCGCGGGGCGCATACACCTCGTCGAACCGGTTCGTTTCGGCGCTCGAGCCCGGGTGCGCACCCTGACCTGTCTCACCTTCCAGGGCATCGGAGCTCCCGGTCTGCGGATCCCCCGGAAGGGAGCCCGTCGACTGAGGCGGGGAATCGGAAACCGGCTCCCCCGACGCTTCGGTTTCGGGCTCCGGCTCGGGCTGTAACTGCGGCTGCACCGGGGGCTGGGGTCTGCGGATCTCGGTGAAGTCCTGCGAGGAGAAGTCCCGGTCGGCCACGACGCCGGTGGCGGGCTCGCTGACGACCCAGTCGGCCGGGTCCGCGCGATCCACAGTGACCCCCTCGTCCCTGAACGTGACGTCCCAGGCCCCGTTGGCCGCCGTGGCGCCGGTGGCGCCGGTGGCGCCGTCGTGAAGCGTCACGTTGTTGACCGCGACGGTGGTCTCGCCGCCGTCGTTGACGATCCAGTCGTCGCCGATGACCTGGGCCACGCGGCGCCCGTTCAGGTTCATGTCGACGTAGAGCTTGGGCTTGAGAACGGGATCGTCCTGGTTCTGCGGCCGCGTGTCGCCCGTCGCCAGGATCGCGATGCCGGAGTCCGCGCCGAGGGTTCCCTGCGGCCCGATGTAGACCCGGCCCCCGCCGGCGAGCCAGACGCCCGCCGACTCGCCCGTGCCGCCGTGGACCCGCCCGTTCACCGTGACGGTCTGGTCGCGAAAGCCGTCATCGTCCACCGGGGCCGCCTGCCACACCCGATTCTGGGAAATATTGCCCACCTCGACGCCGTGCGCGTTTGCGCCCGAGGCTTCGACGGTGCCACCGACGGTGATCGCCAGCATGGCCTGGGATCCGCTGACGACGCCCAGTATGCCGCTGGCGTCGTCGCCCGTGGTGGTGATGGTGTGGCCGGCGTGCGTGGTGACGGTCAAGTCGTCGAGGCCTGAAATCCAGCCCTCTATGCCGTGAGAATACTGGCCTTCCGTGCGGATGGAGCCGCCGCGCGCGTCGATGACGATGTCGCCCAACCACGCATTGAACGCGTCTATGCCGATGGAGCTCGAGCCTCTCGTCGTGATGTCGAGGTTCTGGATGTCGATGTCTGTCGTCGCAGGACCCAAGGAGTCTCGACTAATCCCGACATACACCGAAATGCCGCTGGCGCTGCCGGCGGGTTCGGCAGTGGGATCATCGGAGTATCCCGTCGTGATCGAGCCTCCCTGCACATCGATGACGATTTCGCTCGCGCCGAGATTCCTGTCGTTCTCGGCGTAGATGCCATCGGCGCCCTGACCCGACGTCGTGATATCGGTGTTCTGCAGATGGACGCCGATATCGCCCGTGCCGTGCCTGTGGCGTGCATGGATGCCACTGCCGCCGCCGCCCGATGTCGTGATGACGGTACCCACGACATCGAGGTCGATGTCGCCCGATCCGACGATGTAATGCGCGCCGATGCCGTCGCCGCCCCCCGTCGTTCTGATCGAGCTGTTTCGAACGTCGATGTCGAGATCCACCGCGACGGTTTCGTCGGCCGGACTTGCTATTGAGTAATAGCCGAGAATGCCGTCGCCGCCCGCACCTCCCGTAGTGATCGTGGTGTCTGCGACATCCAGGACGATGTCACCGGTGGCAGTGCCGTAATGCCGGCCGAAGATACCATGGGCAAAGTGCGTATCGCTGCCGTGTACCTTGAGGCCGCCGGCCGTCGTGATGGTGGCGTCCCGCACGTGGATCTGGATCCGGCCGGTCCCTTCGTGATCCGCGAAGATGCCGCTGGCGCCGGCGCCTCCCGTGTCGATCGTGCTGGTATCGACGGTGCTGGAGGAGCCGACATCGATCGTGATGTCCCCGGTGCCCAGGTGCTCGGCGTGGATGCCGTGCTCATCGTCTGTCGTCGTATCGATGTCCACGCCTTCCGCATCGATGTCGATTGCGCTGGTGGATGTCGCCTCTTCGGTGCATTCGATCCGTTCTTCGGTTCCGGGCGTGTTGCTGCACACGGCGGTCGTTTGGCCCGATACGTCCGTGGCCGAAAGAACTAGATCTGCGAGGATGAGGCACACGCCCGTCAGCCATGCCACTCCCACAGCGAGTGTTTCTTTCATTGCGGCACTCCTTAGGTCAGTAGCGGATATTGCGCGGCACCCAGGTGCCCCGTCCCGTCAGAGAAGACGTTGATTAGGAGCATCATCGTGGGCCACACTCCGCACTGTTGGTGTCCACTTTCTGGCCTTACGAATGTTGACAATTGATCATCTCGGTCCTGTATCGCGAATGTTAAGAGATCACTCGTCATCGAACAGGACGAAGAAATTACGTTGGTATAATGCCAAAACAACACACTAATTGAGCCTGATACTATACCGAAATTGACATATGGATGAATAGATAACACTTTGAATTAGCGTGATTTTATTACTGTGCATATGCTGATACGGACATATATTGGTCTAACCGATTGGCTTTCTATCTCGGTTGGTTTGACCAATACGTTCTCGGAGGTAAATTTACATGTCGCCATATCACTTCAAGTATAATATGGCTCGCTCTGTTCCGAGAAGAAGTGAACTATTCCTTCCAAAATAGTGTCGGAGATGATGAATGGATCTGTTCACATTTCGGGGAAGTTATGGTCCGACCATTCCGCCAACAAGCTGGGCGGGTTATGCAAACAACCCACTGCTAATGCGCTGGAATCTCGCTGGAATTATGGACAGCGCATTCGTGTGACAGGCGCGTCGTGAAGAGCGGCGGAGACCCGGCGGATGGTCGAATATTGTTGGCAGCGGAGCGCGAGGGTCTCGGGGAGAACCGGTGCCATTCGGCGGCACGCGACGCCGCAAATCCCGCGCACCGCGCACGTCGTCGCACGCCGGCTCCAGAGCGGCATCGACATCGGCGGCGACGGCGGGCAAGTCCGCGCCGGCACGGACCTCGCCTGCAGCCGGCTATAGAGCCGGTCCTCGCCCCTTAGGCTGCCGGCGGCGGCAGATGGCAGGGCGATCGGCCTCGCGCATCGCCAGGATCGCGGCTCATGCGAGTTACCCCCGACATGGGGGGACGCGGCAGGCAGCCTTCAGTACCTGTTCGTGCCCGAGACCCAGGATCCAGGCTTCCTCGCTCTCCACGATGCGCCGTTGGGCGGGAGTGAGGAAGGGAGCGCCGGCGAAGAGAGGTGCGAGCCCGCCGCCGGCATCCAGCCGGGCGAAGGCTTCGGCGTTCACGCGCACCTGGGCACTGTCGAGAATCTCGCCGGCGCGCTGGCGGGCGCGGACCTCGTCGCTCAGCAGCGACGGGTAGACCTCGGCGATGACCGCCGGCGCGTCGGGCGTTCGCAAGCCGGTCTCGAAGGGCCAGATTGCCGCGTGGCCCGCGATACGCGGGTCTCGCGTCAAGCGCTTGAGCGCGGGCAGGCCCAGCAGCATCTGCGAGCCGACGGAGCCGGCATAGGCCAGTTGCCAGACGGTCTTGGCGCCCTTCGCGTGACGGTCGGCGATGCGGCGCTCCGGCGGGTGCCTATCCCGACACGTGCGCGCCGAGGCTCGCACAGGAATCGCCGGGTAGTCCCACGTGGCCGGACGCCCCCAGAACGGGCCTATGCCGGGAAAGGCCGCGTTGATCGCCGCCGCCACCTCGTAGCGGTTGTTCGCGTTGTCCGGCGCGTCTTCGATCTGCGCCGCGAGCCAGTCCCAGAGTGCGAGGGCCGACGCCTCGCCGGTCAGATGCGCGGCGACGCCCGCCGGATAGCCGAAGGGAAAGTCGAACCCCACCAGCACCCTCCGGCCAGCGTCCAGCTCGCCCGCGATCAGGCGAGCCAGCCTGTCGAGCGCCTGATGGCGGGTCCGGGCGTATTCCGGCTTCCTCACCCTGACACCGCGCCGGCCGATCCGGGCAACGGCCCACCAGATCGCGTCCCTGGTCTCCCGCTCGGGACTGGGCCGCGACCGCGCCGACCAGTCGACGACGACATGGGTTTGGAAGAGAGGCACGGCTAGCTCCAACGGTCGCTGAGTCTCCTTGGCTTGCGCCTTCGATGGGGCGATCACCTGATCGTCCTAATTCTGGATGCTAACGCTGCCGACATCTTCTCTCAGCTTTGTTGCTGGCGTATTGCTGGCATTCTGTTTGCCAGAATGATCCACGTGGCAAGATGTGTCGCCGACCATTGGTGGAAGGCGCGGCATGACCGCACCGCTGTTCTCGGTGATCCTTGGCAAGCGCCGTTGCAAACATACGCGAGACCGACTCATGCGAACGATCCGCCGCCTGCGAGACCTGACGCTTGCCGCAGTGACAGCCTTCGTGCTGGGCGGGGCGGCACCCGTCGCTTTGGCCGCGCCGCTCTCGCTGACGCTCGTCCACGTCAACGACTGGGACCAGATGGCGGGGATCGAGGGCGCGGGGGGCGCGGCGAAGATCGCCGCCGTCGTCATTCAAGAGCGCGCGCGGGCCGAGGCCGGGGGCGGTCTTGCGGTGGTCACCTTCGGCGGCGACATGATCTCGCCCTCCGTGCTGTCCGGGATCGACAAGGGCGCCCACATGATCGACCTCGCCAACGCCATCGGCTTTGATGTGGCGGTGCTCGGCAACCACGAGTTCGACTTCGGCCCCGGCGTGCTGCAAGCCCGGCTCGCGGAGTCCGAGACGATCTGGCTCGCGGGCAACGTGAGCATCGCGGGCGGCGGCTTCCCCGGCACCGCGGCCACGACGATGCTGGAGAGCGACGGCTACCGCATTGGCTTCCTCGGCCTCGTCACGACGGAGACCCAGGTGATTTCCAGTCCCGGTCTGGACGTTGCCTTCGCACCCGAGGCCGAGGCAGGTGCCCGGCTGGCGAAGCAGTTGAAGGCGGCCGGCGCCGACATCGTCATCGCGCTGACCCACCAGGGGCTCGGTACGGACCTGGAGCTGCTGCGCGCTGCGCGCGATATCGACGTCGTGCTCGGCGGTCACGACCATCTGCTGATCGCCCAGCACGACGGCCGCCAGGCGGTGATGAAGGCCGGCTCTCAGGGCCGGCACGTTGGGGTCCTCACCCTCAACATCGACCGGGTCGAAGGCCGCGGCGGCGTGCCCAAAGTCGTCTGGACACCCGAGTTCCGCCTGCGCTCGACCGCCGGCATCGAGGGCGACGCCGCGCTCGCCGCCAGGGTGCAGGGCTATCAGGCGCGCCTCGACGAGACGCTGGACGTGGTCATTGGCAAGACCACGACGGAGCTCGACACGCGCGGCTTCCTGTCCGGCTCCACCGAGACCGCCTTCGGCAACCTGCTGGCCGACGCCATGCGCGAGGCCACGGGCGCCGACATCGCCCTCAGCAACGGCGGCGGCATCCGGGGCGATACCGTCTACCCGCCGGGAACTCGGCTGACCCGCAAGACCGTGCTGACCGAACTCCCCTTCGGCAACAAGACCGTGGTGCTGCGCCTCACCGGTGCGCAGGTGCGCGAAGCGCTGGAGAACGGCGTGAGCCGGGCCCAGCATCCCTCGGGCCGCTTCCCGCAGGTCTCGGGCCTCGCCTTCTCCTTCGATGGGCGCAGGCCGCCGGGCGACCGCGTGACGCGCGTCACGGTGGGCGGCGCGCCGCTGGAGGACGGCAAGACCTACACGCTCGCCACCAACGATTTCCTCGCGCGCGGCGGCGACGACTACCGCGTGTTCAAGGCCGGCGAAGTGCTGATCGATTCGGCCTCGGGCGAACTGATGGCGGGCCAGCTCATCGATCACATCGTCGCGGCCGGCACTGTCGCGCCCGTGATCGAAGGGCGGATCACGCGCGAGGACTGACGCGGGCCGGGCCCGCGCGACGGGATTGCAGGCGAGCCCGTTTCGCGCCACGGTCGCGCCCTACGGACACCCTTGAGCGAGGACCACGCGACGATGACATCCCCTGCTCTCTTGCCGCTCAACCGGCTACGCACCCTCTTTGCCGGACTCGCCGTCGCGCTGCTGCTCGCGGCCCTCTCGCCGCAGCCGGCGGACGCGCACGCGATCCGCGACGAGACACCGCGCATCGCCGTCGTCTCCGCCTTCGCGCCGGAGCTTGCGATCCTTCAGGGCGAGCTGGAGGGCGCGGCGGCGCAATCGGTGAACGGCGTCGCCTTCACCACCGGCACGCTGGAGGGGCATGACGCGGTGCTCTTCCTGAGCGGGATCAGCGTCGTCAACGCGGCGATGACGGTGCAGCTCGCGCTCGACCACTTCGCCATCGAGCGCATCGTCTTCTCCGGCATCGCCGGCGGCGTGGACCCCGGCCTCGACATCGGCGACGTCGTGATCGCCGATCGCTGGGGGCAGTACCTGGAGATGCTCTTCGCCCGCGAGGCCGACGGCGGCTGGATGACGATGCCGTTCTTCGAGTACCCCTACGCGAACTTCGGCATGATGTTCCCGCGCTCGGTCACCGTGCTCCGCCCCGGCGCCGCGCAGCCCGAGACCCGCTTCTGGTTCCCGGCGGACGAAGCATTGCTCGCCGCCGCCCGCAGCGCGGCGGACGGTGCGGCGCTCGCCCGCTGCACGGCGGACGAGAAGTGCCTCGAGGAGGCTCCGAAGATCATCGTCGGCGGCTCCGGAGTCTCGGGCGGCGCCTTTGTCGACAATGCGGCCTTCCGCGCCTGGGCCTTCGAGACCTTCGGCGCGCGCGTGCTGGACATGGAGAGCGCCGCCGTCGCCCACGTAGCCTACGCCAACGACGTGCCCTTCATCGCGGTCCGCAGCCTCGCCGATCTCGCGGGCGGCGGGGAGGGCGCGAACCAGATGGAGGTTTTCCTGGGTCTCGCGGCCGGCAACGCGGCCTCCGTCGTCAAGGCGCTGCTGCGGGCGTTGCCGGACTGAACCGGCACGCGAGCGCCGGCGCGTAAGCGCCCTCCCCTCAGGTCAGGAAGGGAATGAGAACCAGGACGCCGAGGGTCGCGGCCGCCACCCCGATCACCAGCGCAGCACCATAGCGGTGCTCGATCAGCCGCCGCGCCTTGGGCCCCATGTACCAGAGTATCCCCGCCTCGACGTAGAAGCGCATGCCTCTGGCTGCGAGCGAGGCCAGCATGAAGGCGCCGACCTCGAGCCCGGCGGCGCCGCTCGCAATGGCGACCAGTTTGTACGGCAGCGGTGTCAGCGCGCCGGCGGCGACGAACCAGACGCCCCACTTGTCGCGGTACTCGTAGAACGTCGTGAGGTCGCCGGAGTGGCCGGAGAGGGCCAGCAGAGGCTCCCCCAGCCAGTCGTAGAGAAAGTAGCCGATCATGTAGCCGGTGAGCCCGCCGCAGACCGACGACACCGTGGCGATGCCGGCGAAGAACCACGCCTTGGCGCGCTTCGCCAGCACCATCGGGATGAGCAGCAGGTCCGGCGGCACCGGCAGGAACAGGCTCTGCAGGTAGCAGAGCCCCGCCAGCACCCAGACGGCGCGGCGCGTGCCGGCGCTCTCGATCGCCCAGTCGTAGAGCCGGCGGACGAGGTGGCGCTCCTCTCTCGGCGCGGGCGTGGCGCTGTTCTCGGTCATGTCGGACGTGCGTGAACGGTCGCGGTGTCATGGCCCGCACGCGCGGGCGGTGGGACGCGGAGTTTACCCCTTAAACAGCCTCCGGTCCTTGCGCTTGTGCCACGCCACCGCGAGCGGCAGGAACCATGGGCGGCCGGTGTAGAGCGGCACGCTCGGGAAGGGCCGCCCGTCGAAGGCGCTCGCGGCCTCCGGGTCGCCCAGCACACGCAGCGCGGTCTTGTGGCCGAGGTAGGTGCCCATGGGCACGCCGGAGCCGCACCAGCCCATGGCGTACTCGACGCCGTCGTGGCTCCCGGTGTGCGGCATCATGTCGAAGGTGAAGGCGGTCTTGCCGGTCCAGCAGTGGCTGAGCTTCACGCCTTCGAGCGATGGCACGATCTGCACCATGGCATCGCGCAGGGCGCGCGCCTTGCGTTCGAGCTCGGCCGGCGGCTCGGCGCTGAGGCCGCCAAAGAGGATGCGCGTGCCGTCCTCGTTGGGCCTGAGCCAGCAGGGGGAGTAGCGGTGCTCGACCATGGGCTTGGCGCCGGGCGCGATGTGCTCGACCCGGTCAGGCGGCAGCGGCTCGGTCGCGATCATGAAGGCATCGACCGGCACCACGCGCCGCCGCAGCCATTGCGCGGCCTTGGGCGTGTAGCCGTTGGTGGCCACGATGACGTGGCCGGCCTTCACCGTGCCGCGCGGCGTCGCGATGCGGAAGCCGCTGCCCGTGCGTTCGATGGCCTGCACCGGGCAGTGGTCGACGATCTGCGCGCCCTCGCGCCTGGCCCGATCCAGCAGGCCGGCGTGGTAGAGCCCGGCATGGATCGTGCCGTTGCCGCGCAGGATCTGCCCGCCGTGGTAATGCCCCTTGCGGTAGGCCGGCGGTGCGTCATCGGGCTCGACCATCTCCCCGTCCGCGGGGACGCCGTCCTCCCGCATCATGGCGAGGTCGCGCGCGAGCTCGTCCCACACACGCTTGGAGGGTGCCGCGATGAAGCGCCCGGTGTTGCGGTAGAAGCAGGCGATCTGCTCGCGCTCGATCAGGGAAGCCGCATAGTCATGCGCGGCGATGGCCGCGCGGCAGATCGCCGCCGCCCGCTCCCGCCCGAGCTTCGGCACCATGTGGCCGTACTTGTGCCAGACCTGGCGGCCGAGATAGCCGGCATTCCGCGTGCTGGCCCCATGCCCCGCCGCCTCGGCATCCAGCACCACCGCCTGCTGGCCCCGCCGCGCCAGCGTGAGCGCGGCCGAAAGCCCGACGTTCCCCGCTCCAACAACCACCGTCTCGGCCTCACCCGGCGGCGCGCTTTCAGTCCGCTCCGGCCGCGGCGCCAAGTCCCACCAGTAAGGCGCCGCCCTAAAATCCCCCGTCAGCACACGGCCGCTCGCCATCGACCACCCCCCGGGCTTCGGAGTGTTACGCTACCGCGGCCAGAGTGGGGGAGACCAGGCGGGAATCACGAAGGGCAAGATTAGAAGCCTCAACCTTCCCCGCGGCCCGACCAAACCCGACTTGCCCAGGGAAGAAGAGATGACCCAACTTAGATCTCCGCAGCGACCAAGCCTCTCAGGCGAGCACCCAATTTGTACATACTGTTTGAATGCGAAACCCGATTATACGAGCCGATTACCCTATCTGCTCACCCAAACACAGGTCACGCGCTATCGTGTATCAAAATTCAATGGTGATCTCCTCTACCTGCTTTCGCGCCTTTTGTATGGCTGCAGACGAAAATGGCACCACCGGAGAATAAACCACCTCGTGCATTTCTCCAGAACTAGCCAAGACCCCGACCTGTATGAAATTGAGACCACTAGTGAACGCCCCGTGAATCTGTTCGCTCTTTTCTTTATCGAGGGACGCCCGAAAGGTTAGAGCATATCCGTCATTGAGAGAATCGTTAGGAATTCCCATTAGTTACGGAAT
>JAPPHR010000007.1 GCA_028820995.1 Rhodospirillales bacterium | reverse complement strand
GCGGGCGATGGCGTAGGAGCCCTCGCCGCCGGCGTTCTCCACGATCCGCCGCATCGGGGCCTTGAGCGCCCTTTCGAGGGCCGAGACCCCCATGGCTTCGTCGTCGTTTCTGGCATCGACGGCGCCGAGCGCGCGAGAGGCCTGCACCAGGGCCACGCCGCCGCCGGGCACCACGCCCTCGGCTGCCGCCGCGCGCGCCGCGTTCAGCGCATCGGTGGCATGCTCCTTGCGGGCGCGGAGCTCGGCCTCGGTCGCGCCGCCCAAGCGCAGGTGAGCGATGGCGGCGCAGAGGCGGGCAAGGCGCTCCTGCAGCTTCTCGCGGTCGAAGCTCAGGTATTTTTCGGCCTCCGCCTCGCGGCGCAGCATGTTGCAGCGCTGCTCGATCTCTTGGCGGTCGCCGGCGCCGTCGACGATGGTGGTGCGGTCCCGGGTGACGTGCACCCGCTTCGCAGCCCCCATCATCGCGGGCTTCAGGTTCTCCAGCTTGTTGCCGAGCTCGTCGGTGACGATCTGCCCGCCGGTCATGACCGCGATGTCTTCCAGCATCGGCTTGCGCCATTGGCCGAAGCCCGGCGCCTTGACCGCGACGACGCGGAGCCCGCCCTGCTGCTTGTTGACGATCAGCGTCGCCAGGGCCTCGCCCACCACGTCCTCGGCGACGATGAGCAGCGTGTGCGACGACTTCGCGAAGGCGCGGAGCGCCGGCTCGATCGCACCCACGCTGGAGATCGTCTTTTCGTGCATGAGCACGTAGGCGTCCTCGAGCGTGACCGTCATGTCGCGCGCGTCGGTGACGAAGGCGGGTGAGACGTAGCCCTTGTCGAAGCTCATGCCCTCGTGCACCGAGAGCTCGGTCTCGATGCCCTGCGCCTCCTCGATGGTGACGACACCGTCGGGGCCGACCCGGCGGATGGCGTCGGCCAGGTAGCGGCCGATCTCGTCGTCGCCGCCCGCCGCGAGCCGGGCCACGCGCTCCAGCCCGCGCTTTGCGGGCAGGGGGCGGGATTGCGCATTCAGCGCCGCGGTGGCTGCGGCAAGTCCGCGCTCCATCCCCCGCATGACGCTCATGGGGTCGGCGCCGGCGGCGGTGGCGCGGTGCCCTTCGTCCATGAGCGCGGCAGCGAGCACCATCGCGGTTGTCGAGCCGTCGCCGACCTCGTCCGTGACTTTCGAGCCGACGTGGCGGATCAGGCGGCCGCCCATGTCCTCGAAGCGGTCGTCGAGATCGATGTGGCGGGCGATGGTGTAGCCGTCGGTCGAGACCCAGGGCTGGGCGTGGCGGCGCTCGATCAGCACCGCGCGCCCGCCGGGGCCGAGGGTGGTGCCGACGACGCGGCCCACCGTCGCGGCACCCCGGAGCAGCCCGGCCCTGGCCTCGAGCCCGACTCCGACCCGCTTGGGCCCCGGTATGCCGCCGATCATCATGCCGCGCGCCGCGCCCGCGGCCAGCCGCTGACGAAGGCTCTCGCGGCGCCCGTGCCGGCTCAGCCCTCGTAGTCGATCGGGGTCGCCTCGCTGTCGTCCTCGTGCCGCTCCCAGTAGAGGTCGCGCAGCCTCCCGGTCAGCGGGCCCACGGCGCCGTCCCCCACCGGCTCGTGGTCGATCTTCGTGACCGGCAGGATGCCGCCCGCCGTGCTGGTGAGGAAGACCTCGTCGGCGCCGCGCAGGTCGTCCGGCGAGACCGTGCCGACCTCGCCCTTCACGTTGAGCTCGCCGAGCAGGTCGAGCGCTGTCCGCCGCGTGATGCCTTCGAGGCAGGTGCCGCCGGGCGTGGTCGCGGTGCCGCCGTTGACGGCGAAGACGTTGAAGCCCGGCCCCTCGGCGATGTTTCCGTCGAGGTCGACCACCACCGGCATGTCGCAGCCCAGCTCGTAGCTCTCGAACAGCGCGCGGATCATGTCGCCCCAGTGGAAGTTCTTGGCGGTGGGGTCCACCGAGCCCGGCGGAATCCGCAGGTAGGAGCTCAGGTGCAGGTTGATGCCGCGCGCGCGCATCTCCTCGTCCGCGATCCAGACGAAGGGGATGACGAAGGCGATGAAGCGGTTCTCGCAGGCTCTGGGGTCGCGGGTGCCCTTGGGCGGCATCCCGCGGGTGCACAGCACCTCGACGTAGGCCTCGCGCAGCTGGCTGAGGCGCATGAGCCGCATCAGGATCGCGACGACCTCGTCACGGTCGTGGGGAATGGACATGCGGACGCTGGCGAGGCTCTTCTCGAAGCGGTCGAGATGGTGGTCGAGACGGAAGAACTTGCCGCCCCACACGTGCACCACGTCGTAGGTGACGTCGGAGCGCGTGAAGCCCCAGTCGAGGATGGGTATCCGCGCCTCGGCGATCGGCACGTAGGCGCCGTCGATGAAGGCGGCGCCGTCCGCAAAGCGATTCTCCAGCCTGACGACGCCGTCGGGCGTCGCTTCCGTGACCCGTGCCATCAGCGGCCTCCCCTGCTCACGAATTCGAATTGGGGGACAGTGTGCCGCATCGCGCGGGCGCACGCGACTCCGGGCAAGCCGCGCTCAGACCGGGACCGTGCCCTCGATCAGGATTCGGAGCAGGCGGCGGGGGTGGCCGCCCTCATGCGGCGAGGCCTTGTGCATGGTGCAGCGATTGTCCCAGATCACGATGTCGTCCGGCTGCCAGGCATGGACGTGGACGAACGCAGGCTGCGTGGCGTGCGCGATCAGCTCGTCGAGGAGGGCGTCGCCTTGCGTCAGAGGCATGCCGCAGACCCGGTCGATGCGGTTGGGGTTCAGGTAGAGCGCCTTGCGGCCCGTCTCCGGATGGGTGCGCACGATGGGGTGCGTCACCGGCGGCGTCCGGGCCTTCTCCTCCTCGGTCCGCTCCACCACCGGCGAGACGTTGCGGCGCGACTGATAGGTGTGGATTGCGCTGAGGCCGGCGATCCGCTCCTTCGTCCCGCCGGGCAGCGCATCGTAGGCCGCGTGCATGTTGGCGAACGAGGTATCGCCGCCCCTGGGCGGCACGACCTCGCCGTAGAGCAGCGTCGCAGCACAGGGGACGGCCATGTACGAATCGTCGGTGTGCCAGTGGCCGCCGAAGGTGGCTGCCTTGCCGGTGGCGGTGCTGACGCCCTGCCGGCGCTCGATCACGGAAATCTCTGTAAAGGCGGGGTGGCGCAGGACACCCATCAGCTCCCGCTGCAGGGTGCCGAAGATGCAGGCGATTCGCAGGAACGACTCGGGCGCCGCCTTGCCTCCGCGAATGCACAGCACCGGGCTCGTCCGGAAGGCGCGGCGCAGCGTGTGCGCGGTCTCCGATGCGGGCGACTCGAGATCGAGGCCGGTCACCACCGCGCCCAAGCCGGCCTCGCCGGTTTCCGTGACGCTTATGTTCACCGTGCCCGCCGCCGCATCGTGATTCCGCCTTCTCACGCTTGCACATAGCCCCCACTCGGGCAAATGACGGCGATACGCTTGCAGCCGGGGCGTTACGCGATGCCGTGGCCTCCCTTCGCCGCGCCAGGAGGATTTGTAACGAAGACGCCATCGCCACGGCATATGCGTTGCCCGCACATGGATTTGGGCCTATCTTGCGGGCGATTTTCTGGCCAGGAGTACGAACCCATGGTTCCGAGGAAGTTGGTGAGTGCGCTCGCCAAGACGGGCGCGCTCGGGCTTGTCTTGATCGCGTTGGCCGGCTGTCCGCCCATGCAGCAGGGCGGGGAAGGCGGCGAAGCCGGCGGCGGCGACATGCTCATGTCGATCCTGCCGCTCATTCTCATCTTCGTGGTGTTCTACTTCCTGCTGATCCGTCCGCAGCAGAGGAAGCAGAAGGCCCACCGCGAGATGCTGCAGAACGTGAACCGGGGCGATGACATCGTGACCACCGGCGGCCTGGTCGGGAACGTCGTCAAGGTCGGCCGCGGCGACACCCTGCTCGTGGAGATCGCGCCCGACGTGCGCGTCCGGGTCATGCGCACCATGCTCTCGCAGATCATGCCGCGCCATGACCGCTACGAAGACGACGAGGACGAGGACGAAGAGGACGAGCGCGAGGACGAGACTCTCGAAGAGGACGAGACCCTCGAAGAAGACGAGGAAGACGACGAGGAGTACGAGGACCTCGACGAGGAAGACGACGAGGACGAGGAGGAGGAAGAAGAGGACGACAGGCGGCGGGGAGGAAGGCGCAGTCGCTGATCGGGCCGTTCCTCTCCTGTGTAGCTGATGCTCCGTACCCGTCTCTGGCAAGTTGGCATCGTCGCGGCGGTCATCGTCGCGGCGATTCTCTTCGCCGTGCCCAACCTGTTCAGCCGTGCCTCGCTGGACACCTATCCCAATTGGCTGCCGTCCAGCCAGGTCAATCTCGGCCTCGATCTGCAGGGCGGCTCCCACCTTCTGCTCGAGGTGCAGGTCGGCGACATCCTGCGCGAGCGGATCACCACGCTGGTCGATGACACGCGGGTGGCGCTCCGGCGGGGCGGCATCAAGTACACCGGGCTGAGGGCGGCGCGGGACCGTGTCGTCTTCCAGCTCATCGACCCCGGCCAGATCGACGTCGCCGCCGAGGCGGTCGACGACCTCGACCCCGAGGCCGAGATCGACAGCGACTCCGACGGCGCCTTCCAGATTCTGCTCACCGAAGAGGCGGTCGAGGGCCGCCGGCTCGCGGCGGTCAACCAGTCGATCGAGATCATCCGGCGCCGGATCGACGAGACCGGCGTGCGGGAGCCCACCATCCAGCGCCAGGGCGAGGACCGGATCCTCGTCCAGCTCCCCGGCGTGGACGACCCCGAGCGCATCAAGCGCCTGCTGGGCAAGACGGCGAAGCTCACCTTCCACCTGCTCGACGAGAACGTGACGGCGGAGGACCGGCGCTCGGGCCGCGTGCCGCTGGGCTCGGTCCGGCTGCCTGGCGACGAGCTCGATGCCAACGGCGAGGAGATCTTCTACATCATCCGCAAGCGGGTCATGGTGAGCGGCGATTCGCTGGTCGACGCGGCGACCACGCGCGATCAGACCGGGCAGTGGGCCGTGAGCTTCCGCTTCGATTCGACCGGTGCGCGGAAGTTCGGCGAAGTGACGACCGAGAACGTCGGCAGGCCCTTCGCCATCGTGCTGGACGCCAGGGTCATCAGCGCACCCGTGATCCGCGAGCCCATCGTCGGCGGCAACGGGCAGATCACCGGCAACTTCACGGTCGAGGAGGCCAACGACCTCTCGCTGCTGCTGCGCGCCGGCGCGCTGCCCGCGCCCATGAAGATCCTGGAGGAGCGCACGGTCGGCCCCGACCTCGGCGCCGATTCCATCGAGGCCGGCAAGATCGCCTGCATCATCGGGCTCGCGGCGGTGATCCTGTTCATGGTGCTCTATTACGGCCTGTTCGGCCTGGTCGCGGATCTCGCGCTGATGCTCAACCTGATCATCATGCTGGGCGTGCTGTCGCTGCTGCAGGCGACGCTGACGCTGCCCGGCATCGCCGGAATCGTGCTCACCATCGGCATGGCGGTCGACGCCAACGTGCTGATCTTCGAGCGAATACGCGAGGAAGCCCGCGCCGGCAGGGCGCCGTTCTCGGCCATGGAGGCGGGCTACCGCCGCGCGTTCACGACGATCATCGACTCGAACCTGACGACGCTGATCGCCGCCATCATCCTGTTCGTCATCGGCACCGGGCCGGTGAAGGGCTTCGCCGTCACGCTCGGGATCGGGATCGCCACCTCCATGTTCACCGCCATGCTGGTGAGCCGGCTGATCCTGGTCGCCTGGCTGCGCCAGCGGCGGCCCGCGCTGCTGCCGCTGTAGGGCCCGCGCGATGTGGCGATTCCGGCTCATCCCCGACAAGACGGCGATCCCGTTCCTGCTGCAGCGCCGCACCTTCTTCATCGTCTCGATCACGCTGGCGGTGCTCTCGGTCGCCGTCCTGCTGGGGCGCGGACTGAACTTCGGCATCGATTTCGCAGGCGGCATCCTGATCGAGGTGGGGACGGAGCGGGAGGCCGATATCGGGCAGATGCGGAGCGCGCTCACCGGCCTCGGCCTCGGCGAGATCGCGCTGCAGGAGTTCGGCTCGCCCAACGAAGTCCTCATCCGCATCGAGCGCCAGCCGGGCGATGCAGGCGCCCAGCAGGTGGCCGTCACAGCAGTACGCGAGGCCTTGAGCGCAAACTACAGCGATACGCTGAGCTACCGGCGGGTCGAGACCGTGGGGCCCAAGGTTGGCGGCGAGCTGATCCAGGCCGGCATCATCGCGGTGGTGGTCTCGGTCTTCCTGATGCTGGTCTACATCTGGTTCCGATTCGAGCTGCCGTTCGCCATCGGCGCGGTGATCGCGCTGATCCACGACGTGCTGCTCTCGTTGGGAATCTTCGCGGCGCTCGGTCTGGAATTTAACCTGCCCATTGTGGCCGCGATTCTGCTCATCGTCGGCTACTCGATGAACGACACCGTCGTCGTCTACGACCGCGTGCGCGAGAACCTGCGCAAGTACAAGACGATGCCGCTGCTGGAGTTGCTCAACCAGAGCGTCAACGAGACCCTGGCGCGCACGGTCATCACCTCGATGACCACCCTGCTCGCCCTGCTGGCGCTGATCATCTTCGGCGGCGCCGTCATCCGCGACTTCAGCTTCGCCATGATCTGGGGCGTGATCGTCGGCACCTATTCCTCGATCTTCATCGCCGGCGCGCTGCTGCTCTACGTGCAGCCGCAACGGGGCGGCCAGAAGAAGACCGTCGGCCAGGCGGAGCGCACCGCCGCCGTCGACGACGACGCGCCGCCCGCAGCTCTCCCGGCCGCGCCGGCAGCCGCCTCGGCGGAGACGGATGCGGGCACGACGGACAGGGCCGAGATCGTCCGCGCCGCCCAGGCTGCGGAGGCAGCGATGGCGGAGGACGGCGAGGAAGGGCCGGAGCCCGAGCCCACAGGGTCGCGCAGGCAACGCCGGGCGAGTTCCTCACGGGATCGCCGGCGGCGGCGGCGAAAGCGCGGCAAGCGCTGAGTCCGCCCGTTGGATATCACGCCGCTCGTCCCCGAAGGCCGGCACGTCATCGAGAGCTACGACACAGACGGCTTCAGGATCAACGGCGAGCGCTATCCGGGCCCGGTCATCGTCTGGCCTGAAGGCGTGGCGCCGTGGGCGGTGTCGGATATCGCAGCCGCCGCGATCGATACGCTCGATGCGATGTTCGCCGCCGAGCCCCCGATCGAGATCCTGCTGATCGGCAGCGGTGAAAACTTCGAGCTGGCGCCGCCGGCGTTGAGGAGGGCGTTGTCGGAGCGCCGCATTGCGGTCGAAAGCATGGATACTGGCGCCGCCTGCCGCACCTACAACGTGCTCATGGCGGAAGACCGGCGGGTCGCCGCGGCGCTTCTCCCCGCCCGCTAAGGGCGCGCGCCTCCTCCCAGACGCCCTGCACCATGGTGCGGTGCACAGGGCGCGCGAGGGCCGCGATGATCGGGCCATGTCGAACGCCCGATCCACTTCCCTCCTTCCCCTGCACGGGAGCCACCGTTGATGGCGGCGACTCTCGCGACCCGGCTCCGCCGGCTGCTCCCTTCCTCCCGTGGCAGCGTGCCGGCGGGGCCGGCTTATGGCGAGGTCGCCGCCTCCAGCATCGCAGGCCGCCTCCAGCCCTACATCGGTGAGCTGCCGCTCAACCCGCGCCAGCCCTCGCGCTACGCCGATCGCTACCGTGACGAGGGCGCGGCACTCCGCATCTACCGCGACATTCTGCGGGACGAGCGTTGTCAGGCGGCCCTCGACCAGCGCCTCGATGCCGCCATCGCGCGGCCGTGGACCGTCGAGCCCGGCGGCGATACGCCGCAGGACCGTGCGGCAGCGGACGACCTCGCGCGCCAGCTCGCGGGCGTGGGCTTCGACGCCGTCAGCCGCCAGCTCCTGCATGGGGTCTGGTACGGCTACGCCATCGCCGAGGCGCTCTGGGCCCGCGATGCCGAGCGCGTGGTGCTCGACCGCCTCGTGGTCCGCGCGCCGGACCGCTTCCGTTGGTCGGCGGACGGCGCGCCGTTGCTTCGCACCGACGCTCATCCCCTGGGCGAGGCTTTGCCGGACGGCAAGTTCGTCGTCCTCCGCCGCCCTGGCGAGCACGGCGACCTGCCGCACGGGCCGGGGCTCGCGCGCTGGTGCTTCTGGCCGGTCTGGCTCAAGCGCCACGGGCTCAAGTTCTGGTCCGTGGCCCTCGAGAAGTTCGGCGCGCCCGGCGTCAAGGGCACGTATCCGCGCAATGCCAGCGCCGAGCAGAAGGCGGACCTCCTCGACCTGGTGCAGTCCTTCGCCACCAGCCTCGGCGTCATCCTGCCCGAGGGGCAGGAGATCGAGATCGTCGAGAGCGCGCGCCGCGCCGGCGGCGACTTCCAGGCCTTCGTCGCCTATCTCGACCGCGCCATCGCCACCACGATCCTGGGGCAGTCCGCCACCACCGACATGGGCCCCTGGCGCGGCACGGCGGAAGTGCAGCGCGACGTGCGCGACGAGACCGTCGCGGCGGACTGTCGCCTGCTCGACGCCGCCCTGAACGGCACCGTCGCCCTCTGGCTCACACGCTGGAATTTCCCGGGCGCGGCCGTGCCCCGCATCCGCCGCGACGCCTCGCCGCCCGAAGACCTCGACGCCCGCGCCCGCCGCGAGGCCGTCATCGCCCAGACCACCGGCCTGCGCCCCACCCGCGCCCACATCGAGCGCACCTACGGCGGGGATTGGGAAGCGCCGCCTCCTTCACCGGGAACGGCTTAGGAAACACGCCCCGGAGAGGGGTCAAGCCTCAGCGTATTCCAGCAGGAGGTCCTTTGCCTCGACGGATTGGCCAGCCGCCACGTGCAGGGCTGCGACGGTGCCGTCGCGCTCGGCGTGCAGCGCCGTTTCCATCTTCATCGCCTCGATGGTCATGAGCAGATCGCCGGCGACGACGTGGCGGCCGCTGGCGACCGCGATCGAGGCGACGACGCCCGGCATCGGGGCGGACACGTGGCAGGGATTGGCCGCATCCGCCTTGGGCCGGCGAACCACCGTCGCCGCCGCCTCGCGGTTCTCGACCTTGACCGTGCGGGGCTGGCCGTTCAGCTCGAAGAAGACGCGCACCGCGCCTTCCTCGTCGGTCTCTCCCACGGCGAGGCAGCGAATGACCAGCGTGTGCCCGCGCTCGATCTCGACCGAGATGTCGCGCCGGGGAGCCAGCCCGTAGAAGAACACGTCCGTCGGCAGGGCAGACACCGGGCCGTAGAGGTCGTTCCGCGCCGCGTAGTCCGCGAACACCCTGGGGTAGAAGAGCCAGGAGTAGACGTCGCCATCGGAGAGGGTCCAGCCGGTCTCCTCCTCGGCTCGTGCGCGCTCGGCCGCGAAGTCGGCGGGCGGCAGCACCGCGCCGGGGCGCCCCTCGATGGGCGTCTCGCCCTTCAGGATCTTGCTCGCCAGCGGCTCGGGGAAGCCGCCCGGCATGCGGCCGAGCTCGCCCCGGAACATGCCGACGACCGAGTCCGGGAAGGCGATCTCGCGCTCGGGGTCTTCGACGTCGGCCCGCGTGAGGCCGCCCGAGACCATCACCAGCGCCATGTCGCCCACCACCTTGGAGGTGGGCGTCACCTTCACGATGTCGCCGAACATGCGGTTGACCTCGGCGTAGGCCTGGGCCACCTCGTGCCAGCGCTCGGCGAGGCCCAGCGCACGCGCCTGCTCGCGCAGGTTGGTGAACTGCCCGCCCGGCATCTCGTGCAGGTAGACCTCGGAGGCAGGTGCCCGCATGTCGGTCTCGAACGCGGCGTACTCCGCGCGCACCACCTCCCAGTAGTCGGAGATCTCCCGCACGCAGGCCGGATCGAGCCCGGTGTCGCGCGGCTGGCCGCGCAGCGCCTCCACCACCGAGCCGAGGCAGGGCTGGGAGGTGAAGCCGGAGAGGCTGTCCATGGCGAGGTCCACCGCGTCGACGCCCGCGTCTGCCGCCGCAAGCACGCTGGATGCGGCGATGCCCGACGTGTCGTGGGTGTGGAAGTGGACCGGAAGCCCGGTCTCCTCCTTCAGCGCGTGGACCAGCTCGCGGGCGGCGGCGGGCTTGACCAGCCCCGCCATGTCCTTGATGCCGAGGATGTGGGTGCCCGCGTCGCGCAGCGCGCGGGCCATTGCCACGTAGTACGCGAGGTCGTAGCGGCTGCGGCGCGGGTCGTGCAGATCGCCGGTGTAGCAGATCGCGGCCTCGCAGAGCTTTCCGGTCTCCAGCACAGCGTCGACTGCGACGCGCATGTTCTCGACCGAGTTGAGCGGGTCGAAGATGCGGAAGAGGTCGATGCCCGAGTCCGCCGCCTGGGCCACGAAGCCCCGCACCACGTTGTCCGGATAGTTGGTGTAGCCGACGCCGTTGGAGGCGCGGAGCAGCATCTGCAACAGGATGTTCGGCACCCGCGACCGCAGGCGCTCCAGGCGCTCCCACGGGCACTCGCCCAGGAAGCGGAGCGCGACGTCGAAGGTGGCGCCGCCCCAGCATTCGAGCGAGAAGAGCTGCGGCAGGTTGTGGGCGTAGGCCGGGGCGACCCGGTAGAGATCGTGGGTGCGCATCCGGGTCGCGAGCAGGGACTGGTGCGCGTCCCGCATGGTGGTGTCGGTGACCAGCACGCGCTCCTGCGCCAGCATCCATGCGGCGACCGCCTCCGGCCCGTCAGTGTCGAGCAGCGCCTTTGCGCCTGGCGCGGGCTCCTTCGCGTGGAGCGGCGGCAGCTTGGGATTGCGGGCATAGGCCGGCGGCGCGGGCCGGCCCTTCACCTCCGGGTGCCCGTTGACGGTGGTCTCGGCGATGTAGCGCAAGAGCCTGCTGGCGCGATCGCGCGGGCGGGCGAAGGCCAGAAGCTCCGGGTTGTCGTCGATGAAGCGGGTCGTGATCTGCCCCTGCCGGAACGCCTCGTCGCTCACCAGGCGCTCGAGAAAGTCGATGTTGGTGGCGACGCCCCGGATGCGGAACTCCTGGAGCGCGCGGCGCATGCGGTCGATGGCGCCTTCCCGCGAGGACGCCCACGCGGTGACCTTCTCCAGGAGCGAATCGTAATGCCGGGTGATGACCGCGCCGGTGTAGGCGGTGCCGCCGTCGAGGCGAATGCCGAAGCCGGTGGCGGCCCGGTAGGCGGTGATGCGCCCGTAGTCGGGGATGAAGCGGTCGAGCGGGTCCTCGGTGGTGATGCGGCACTGCACCGCGTGGCCGCGCAGGGCGATGGCCTCCTGCGGCGGGCAGGCGTCGTCGGGCCCGTCGCCGATGGCGCCGCCCTCGGCAACGCGGATCTGCGCCCGCACCAGGTCGACGCCGGTCACCTGCTCCGTGACGGTGTGCTCCACCTGGATGCGCGGGTTCACCTCGATGAAGTGAAAGAGCCCGGTATCGAGATCGTGCAGGAACTCCACCGTGCCCGCATTCAGGTAGTCGGCCTCGCGGGCGATGGCGAGCGCGTAGCCGGTGAGCGCGTCGCGCTCGTCGGCGCTGAGGACGGGGGCGGGCGCGCACTCCACGATCTTCTGGTTGCGCCGCTGCACCGAGCAGTCGCGCTCGAAGAGGTGGACCATGCGGCCGTGGCCGTCCGCCAGCACCTGGACCTCCAGGTGGCGGGCGCGGCGGATGAAGCGCTCGACGTAGATGTCGTCCTTGCCGAAGGCGGCCTCCGCCTCGCGCCGCGCGGCGAGAAGGGCGGCCTCGAACTCGTCCTCGCCCTCGACCATCCGCATGCCGCGGCCGCCGCCGCCCCAGCTTGCCTTGAGCATGCCGGGGAAGCCCACGTCGCGGACGAGGGCGAGCGCCTCTGCGGTATCCCCCGGCAGGGCGTCCGTCGCCGGCACCGTGGGCACGCCGGCACGGTTCGCGATGGCCCGCGCGGAGACCTTGTCGCCGAGCAGGCGCAGCGTCTCGGGCCGGGGGCCGATGAAGGCGATCCCCGCATCAGCGCAGGCCTCGGCGAACTCCGGCGATTCGGAGAGGAAGCCGTAGCCCGGATGGATGGCGTCGCTCCCGGTCTCGACCGCGACGCGGATGATGTCCTCCACCGCGAGGTAGGCGGTGACGGGGCCGCGCCCCTCGCCGATGCGGTAGGACTCGTCCGCCTTGAAGCGGTGGAGGGAGAGGTGATCCTCTTCGGCATAGACCGCGACCGTGGCCTGGCCCATCTCGTAGGCGGCGCGCAGGACGCGAATGGCGATCTCGCCCCGGTTCGCCACCAGAATTCGCTCGAAGCCGCTCATCGATCCGCCCGTTTCGCCCGCTGGCCCGTCCGCCGGGTGCGGGCGTTCTACACGGATGTCGGTACTCGTGGAAGCTGGAGTGGCTATCTCGCCGGGGTCATGGTCCGCGTGCGACGGCGGACGCAGGCGCGCCGTGGCTCACCCCCATCTCGCCCAGCACGGCCCGCGCCGCGTCCACGAAACGCGCCATGGTGTCGGCGCGGAAGGCGCCGATGCAGCCGACCCGAAAACTCTCCACCTGCGCGAGCTTGCCGGGGTAGATCACGAACCCGCGTTCCGCGAGCCGGTCGTAGAACGCCTGGAACCGCCAGGCCGGATCGGCCGGCGCGCGGAAGGTCACGATGATCGGCGCCTGCACGGCATCGTCCAGCAGCGTCTCGAAGCCGAGGCCGCGCATGCCGTCGACCAGGGTGCGGCAGTTCTCCCAGTAGCGGGCGAAGCGGCCGGCGACGCCGCCTTCGTCGTCGAGCGCATCGAGCGCGCGATCCAGCGCGGCGAGGATGTGGGTGGGTGGGGTGAAGCGCCATTGACCGTTGGCTTCCAGGCCGGCCCATTGGGCGTAGAGGTCGAGGCTCACGGCGTGGGCGTTGTCGGCGCAGCCTGCGAGGTGGTCCGTCCCGGCGATCACGAAGCCCACGCCGGGCGCGCCTTCGAGGCACTTGTTGGCCGACGCCGCGAGGCTGGCAACCGGCAGCCGCGCGAGGTCGATGGGGATGCCGCCGAAGGAGCTCATGGCATCCACGTGCAGGCGGCGTCCGTTCTCGCTTACGGCGGCGGCGAGATCGGCCAGCGGGTTGAGGATGCCGGTGGTGGTCTCGCAGTGGACCAGCGCGACATCGGTGATGTCAGGCTCGGCCGCGAGGCGCCCGGCAAGCGCCGCCGCCCTCTCGGGCGGCTCGGTCTCGCCGGTTTCCAGAACGCTGTACCCGCGGCCCGCGCGGCGGCAAATCTCCGTCATGCGCCGGCCGTAGGCGCCGTTGACGAGAATCAGCAGCCGGCCGTCGCGCGGGACCAGCGTGCCGAGCTGGGCTTCCACCGCAAAGGTGCCGCTGCCCTGCATCGGCACGCACGTGAACGCCTCACCGGCGTTGGCGAGCGCCAGCAGCCTGCGGCGCACGCGCGCGGTGAGCTCGATGAACGCCGCATCGCGCGAGCCCCAGTCGCGGTCCATGGCCGCGCGGGTCTCGGGCCGGGTGGTGAGCGGGCCGGGGGTGAGGAGGACGGTGCCGTCGCCCCCGCCGCCTTCGCCCTCAGCGGGCGGCGGCGGGGCGGAGGGCATCGAGGGCCTCGGGCGTATCCACGTCGATGGTCACCGAGTGATCGGGGCTCTCGACCTCGTACACCGCGTCCGCGTGGTCGCCGATCAGGTGGCGCGCGCCCACGTCGCCGGAGAGGCTGCGGATCTCGCCGAAGTGGCGCGCCGCCCACAGCACGGGGTTGCCGCGCTTGCCGCGGTAGGTGGGCACGCCGATGGCGCGCCCTTCCAGCGGATTGAAGCCCGCGATAAGCCGGTCGATCAACGCCGAGGACGTGCGCGGCATGTCGCCGAGGCAGACCACCGCGCCGTCGAGCGCGGGATCGAGCGCCTCGACGCCGCGCTGCAGCGAGCTGCTCATGCCCTCGGCGTAGTCGGGGTTGTGGGCGAACGTCACGTCCAGCCCGTCGAGCGCCGCGCGGACGCGCTCGGCCTCGTGGCCGGTCACCACCAGCACCGGCGCGGCCCTGGACGCGAGCGCGGCGGCGGCGACCCGGCGCACCATCGGCTCGCCGTCCACCTCGATCAGCAGCTTGTTGAGCGCGCCCATGCGCCGCGACTGCCCGGCCGCGAGCACCAGCGCGGCGATGCGGGGCGGTGCTGCCGGGGCGACCGCCTCGTCCCTGCTTGGGGCGCTGCGGGGCGAGGCGCGGGTGCGGGGCAGGGGCCGGCTCGGGATCTCCATCAGCAGGCCGCCCGCCCCCATGCGCATGATGTCGGACGCGGCGATATCGACGCCCGCGAAGATGCGCTGCAGCACCCAGTCGAAGCCGTTGAGCTTGAGCGAGCGGGCGC
>JAPPHR010000028.1 GCA_028820995.1 Rhodospirillales bacterium | reverse complement strand
GCCCCCCACGGCCCGCCCCCGGATGCCGCGACCGCCGCCGCCACCGCGATGGCGGCGACCAGAGAGACGACCAGGCGCGGGAGCACGGCGCCGGGGCCCGCGCGCTTCCAGGCCATCAATGGCCCCGCCGCCATCATCAGCAGGAGGGGAATCATGATGGGCACGAAGGTCGATTCGAAGAAGGGAGGGCCGACCGAGACCTTTTGGTCGGCGAGCGCATCGAGAATCAGCGGATAGAGCGTGCCGATGAAGACCGTGGCGCAGCCGACCGCCAGCAGCAGATTGTTGGCGAGCAGCGAGCCCTCGCGCGATAGCGGGCGGAACGAGCCGCCGGCACGCATCCCGGGCGCGCGCCAGGCGTAGAGCGTGAGCGAGCCGCCGACCACGATAACCAGGAACATCAGGATGTAGACCCCGCGCGCAGGATCGGAGGCGAAGCTGTGCACCGAGGTCAGCACGCCGGAGCGCACCAGGAAGGTGCCGAGCAGGCTGAGCGAGAAGCCCAGGATCGCCAGCAGCACGGTCCAGCTCTTCAGGCTGTCCCGCTTCTCCGCCACGATCGAGGAATGCAGCAGCGCGGTCGCCATCAGCCAGGGCATGAAGGAGGCGTTCTCCACCGGGTCCCAGAACCAGTAGCCCCCCCAGCCAAGCTCGTAGTAGGCCCACCAGGAACCGAGCGCGATGCCCGCCGTGAGCGCGCACCAGGAGAGCAGCGTCCAGGGCCGCACCCAGCGCGCCCAGGCGGCGTTCACCCGCCCCTCGATCAGCGCCGCCACGGCGAAGGAGAAGGCGGTCGAGAGCCCGACGTAGCCGAGGTAGAGCAGCGGCGGGTGGAAGGCGAGGCCGGGGTCCTGCAGCAGCGGGTTGAGGTCGCGCCCGTCGAACGGCGCCGGATCGAGCCTCAGGAAGGGGTTGGAGGTGGCGAGCACGAAGACCAGAAAGCCGAGCCCGATCAACGCCTGGACGGCCAGCACCCACGAGCGGAACGCGGGCGGCAGGTTGCGCCCGAAGACCGCCACGGCGGCACCGTAGACCGCGAGAATCCAAATCCAGAGCAGCATCGAGCCTTCGTGATTGCCCCAGGTGCCGGTGAACTTGTAGAGCAGCGGCTTGGCCGAGTGCGAGTTGTCGGCGACCGTCACGACCGAGAAGTCGGAGACGACGAAGGCCTGCATCAGGCAGGCGAGCGCCGCCGAGATGAAGACGAACTGCGCCACCGCAGCCGGCCGCGCCAGCGCCATCAGGCTGCCGTCGCGGAGCCTCGCCCCGATCGGCGCTGCGGCGGCCTGCACCAGCGCCATGGCCAGCGCGAGGATCAGGGCGAAATGGCCGATCTCCGGAATCATTCGGCGCCCTCGCCCTTCCAGTTGCCGGACTTCTTCAGCGCGTCCGCCACCTCGCGCGGCATGTAGTTCTCGTCGTGCTTGGCGAGCACCTCGTCGGCCTCGAAGACACCGCCCTTCAGATAACCCTCGGCCACCACCCCCTGCCCTTCGCGAAACAGGTCGGGCAGGATGCCGCGATAGGTCACGGGCACGGTGTGGGCGAGGTCGGTGACGGTGAAGCGCACCGTCAACCCGTCCTCGGCCCTCACCACGCTGTTCTCCTCCACCAGGCCGCCCACGCGCAGCCGCTGCTCGGGCGGGAACTGCCGCTCCTTGAGGGTGCTCGGATCATGGAAGAAGACGAGCGTGTCGTCGAGCGCGGTCAGCACCAGGCCCGCGGCAAGGCCGAGCGCGCCGAGCCCGCCACCCAGAAAGACCAACCGCCGGTGCTTGCGTTTCATGCTGGGGCGTTCTGCTCCCCGTCACGCTCATCGTCTCCGTCGGCGGCACGCCGTCGCCGGGTGGTCGCCTCGAGGGCTCTGAGCGCCGCCTCGCGCGCGCGCATGGTGCGGATGCTGAGCACGAGGAGTGCAACCATGGTCGCGGCCGCGGCGCCGAAGGCCGGCCACACGTAGGCGGCATAGCCGCCCATTTCGAAGAAGGACATTGCCCTGCGTCCACCCGCCGCCGGAGGCGCACGCTTGGGCGGCCCCGGCCAGTCACGTTACCCGGCAATGATCATAGTGTGGGGGTATCGTTCGCCGATATCAAGACGGTGGCCAGAATCCGACCGGTCCGGTTCCGCCTTCCGCGCAAGCCATGACCCCGGCGAGACATTCGGGCTAGACTGGCCGCACGGCGAAGCGGTCTTCGGAGGGGACGGAATGGCCTATTGGCTCCTGAAGTCGGAACCTGGAAGCTGGTCGTGGGACGATCAGGTGCGCGACGGCGTCACCGAGTGGGACGGCGTGCGCAATCATCAGGCGAACAACAACATGAAGGCCATGAAGGTGGGGGACCGCTGCTTTTTCTACCATTCGGTCAATGCCAAGGAGATCGTCGGCGTCGTCGAGGTGGTGAAGGAGCACTATCCCGATTCAACCGACTCGTCGGGGCGCTTCGGCATGGTCGACGTCAAGGCCGTCGTTCCGGTGAGCCAGCCCGTCACGCTGAAGCAGATCAAGGGAGACCCGGCGCTCGGCGACATGGCGCTTGTGCGCCAGTCGCGGCTCTCGGTGAGCCCTGTGAGCGAAGCCGAGTGGCGGCGCATCTGCACGCTCGCCGGCATCGCGGCCTAAGACTCCCGATATCCCCTCCCGATTCTGCTGCGGTGCACCCGTGCGCCGTGGTAAAAGCGTCTTTTCGTGGTGAAAGGGAGCAGCCGGAATGAGGCGCTCGTACATCGGTAAGGGGATGCTTGCCTGCGTCCTCCTCTCGGCTCTGGTGGCTGCCGGCTGTGAAAACGCGGGACCGACGGCTCCTCCGCCGGATACCTATGATCCCCGCTGGCAGGGCGCACAGCAGGAGGGAGGCGGTATTTTCGGCTCCGGCGTCACGTTGTTCGGAGACGAGGAAGAGGGCGCGGCATCCGCCGGCATCGGCGTCAACGCCTTCCTCTGGCGCGCGAGCCTCGATACCATCTCGTTCATGCCGCTGCTCTCCGCCGATCCCTTCGGCGGCGTGATCATCACCGACTGGTACGCGCCGCCCGAGACCCCCGACGAGCGCTTCAAGATGACCGTCTACATCCTGACAAGGACGCTGCGCTCGGACGGCGTGCAGGTCTCCGTGTTCCGCCAGGAACGGGGCGCGGACGGCCTGTGGGAGGACGGCCCGACCAACCCGGACACCGCCATCAGCCTCGAAGACAAGATCCTCGATCGCGCCCGAGAGATACGCACCGCGTCGCTCCCATAGCCGAGAGTTCAGTGCCCGGCGGCCGTCCGTGCGGTGCGGCTGCGCTGCCTGGCCTGTCATGCTATAGGGACGCCGCTCTCCGGCAACGGCCGGGACGATGGAGCGAGCGTAGCCAATGAGTGAGCGTTACGACGCGCAGGCGGTCGAAGCCAAGTGGCAGGCCGCCTGGGAGGATGCGGGGCTGTTCCGGGCGGAGCGGAGCGACGGACGCCCGAGCTACTACGTGCTCGAGATGTTTCCGTACCCCTCTGGCCGCATCCACATGGGCCACGTGCGCAACTACACGATGGGCGACGTCGTGGCCCGCTACAAGCGGGCCCGAGGCTTCGACGTCCTCCATCCCATGGGCTGGGACGCCTTCGGCCTGCCGGCGGAGAACGCGGCGTTCGAGCGCGGCGTCCACCCCGCCGAGTGGACCTACGCGAATATCGCGACCATGCGCGGGCAACTGCAGTCGATGGGGCTCTCGATCGATTGGGAGCGCGAGTTCGCCACCTGCCATCCCGGCTATTACGAACACCAGCAGGCGCTGTTCCTCGACTTCTTCGAGGCCGGCCTGGTCGAGCGCAAGGAGGCGTGGGTCAATTGGGACCCGGTCGACGGCACGGTGCTCGCCAACGAGCAGGTGGTGGACGGGCGCGGCTGGCGCTCGGGCGCGCTGATCGAGAAGCGCAGGCTTGCGCAGTGGTTCTTCCGCATCACCCGCTTCGCCGATGAGCTGCTGGAGGCGCTGGAGGCGCTGCCGCGCTGGCCGGACAAGGTGCGGCTCATGCAGCGCAACTGGATCGGGCGCTCCGAAGGCGCGCACGCCCTCTTCCCCATCGAGGGCCGCGGCGAGGCGCTGGAGGTCTTCACCACCCGCCCCGATACACTGTTCGGCGCGTCCTTTTGCGCGCTCTCGCCCAATCACCCGCTGGCGACATCGCTGGCCGAATCCGATTCGGCGCTCGCCGCCTTCATCGCCGAGTGCAACCTGGCCGGCGTCGGCGAGCGTGACATCGAGGCCGCAGGCAAGCGCGGCTACGATACCGGCGTCAGGGTCCGCCATCCCTTCGACGCAGACCGCACGCTGCCGCTCTACGTCGCGAACTTCGTGCTGATGGATTACGGCACAGGCGCGATCTTCGGCTGTCCCGCCCATGACCAGCGCGACCTCGAATTCGCGCGCAGCCAGGGCCTGCCCGTCATTCCCGTGGTGTGTCCGCCGGGCGAGGATGCGGGAGCCGTCGAGATCGGCGCCGAGGCCTATGTCGGCGACGGCACGGCCATCAATTCCGGCTTCCTCGACGGTCTTTCGGTTGCAGAGGCCAAGGCGCGCGCCATCGCCGCGCTCGCCGAGCGCGATGCCGGCGGCGCCGCGGTGAGCTACCGCCTGCGCGACTGGCTGATTTCGCGGCAGCGCTACTGGGGCTGCCCGATCCCCATGGTCCACTGCTCGTCGTGCGGCGTGGTGCCGGTGCCGCGCGAGGCGCTGCCCGTGCGCCTGCCGGAGGACGTGACCTTCGACGCGCCGGGCAACCCCCTCGACCGTCATGCCGGCTGGAAGCACACCGCGTGCCCGCGCTGCGGTGGCCCCGGGGAGCGGGACACCGACACGATGGATACCTTCGTCGATTCCTCCTGGTACTTCGCGCGCTTCTGCGCGGCCCGCGCCGACGTGCCGCTGCCGGAGAGCGACGTGGCGCCGTGGCTGCCGGTCGATCAGTACATCGGCGGCATCGAGCACGCCGTGCTGCACCTGCTCTACTCCCGCTTCTTCACCAAGGCGCTCAAGCGCTGCGGCTACCTCGACATCGAGGAGCCGTTCGCCGGCCTCTTCACCCAAGGCATGGTGTGCCACGAGACCTACCGCGACGCCGACGGCCGCTGGTACTACCCCGACGAGATCGAGACCCGCGCGGGCAACCTGGTGACACGTGAGGACGGGCGCCCCATCGCCATCGGCCGCTCGGAGGCGATGAGCAAGTCCAAGCGCAACACCGTCGACCCCGAGGCGATCATCGAGGCCTACGGCGCCGACACGGCTCGCCTCTTCATGCTCTCCGACAGCCCGCCGGAGCGCGATCTGGAGTGGACCGACACCGGCGTCAAGGGCGCGTGGCGCTACGTCGCTGCGCTGTGGCGCCTGGTCACCTCGCCCCCGGTCCCGCTGGCGCCCTGCGGCGCGGCGGTGCCCGGCCACGACTCGCTGGCGACCTCGTTGCGCGGCCTGCGCAGGACCATCCACAAGACCATCGCCGGGGTGACCGAGGATCTGGAGCGCTTTCATTTCAACCGTGCGGTCGCGCGCGTGCGCGAGCTGACCAATGCGCTCTCCGCCATCGAGGCCTCGCTCGGTGCAGGCCATGTGATGCGGGAGGGCCTGGAGACGGCCACCCGCCTGCTCGGCCCGGTCGTGCCGCATCTGGCCGAGGAGGCGTGGCGCCGGCTCGGCCACGACAGCTGGCTTGCCCGCGAGCCGTGGCCGGAGCCGGATCCCGCGCTGCTTGTCGATGACATCGTGATCGTTGCCGTGCAGGTGGACGGCAAGAAGCGCGCAACGATCTCGCTGCCTGCCGGTCACGGCAAGGCGGAGGCAGAGAGCGCGGCGATGGCGGACGGCGGCGTGCGCCGGGCGCTTGCCGGCCGGGACGTGCGCAAGGTGATCGTCGTGCCCGGGCGGATCGTGAATGTCGTCACCTGAGCGGCCGCTCTCGCGCTTCACGGCGCGTCTTCGGCGTCGGCCGGCATCCGCCCTCGTTCTCGTCCTTGCTCTGGTCGTTCTCGGTGCTTGCGCCGTGGAGCCGCTCTACGGCATGCGCAGCGCAGAGGGGCGGGGCGGCGGGGTGGCGGCCATCGAAGTCGCTCCGGTCAAGGACCGGATCGGCCATATCGTGCGCAACCACCTGATCGACGGCCTCACCCCCCGAGGCCAGCCGGCAAACCCCGACTACCGACTGACGCTCTCGGTCGAACGGAGCAAGACAGGGCTGCTGGTTCAGCTCGACGATTACACGACCCGGTACAATCTGACGCTGCGCGCCACGTTCTCGCTCACCGACCGGACCGGGACGGTCGTCTACCGGGACACCGCGAGAGCGACCGGCAGCTTCAACGTCGTCGGGTCCGGATTCGCCACCGTGACCGCCGAGCAAAACGCTGCGGAGGACGCGGCACGGGTGCTGAGCGAGGACATCCTCACGCTGATCCTTCTCCATCTCCGCCGATGAGGCGCCGGCAATCCTCCGACCCGCCGGCCGGCACGCCGTGAAGATCGCGCCGGCGCGCGCCGACCGGTTCTGCGCCGCGCCGGACGCGGGTGTCAGGCTGGTGCTGATCTACGGTTCCAACGAAGGGCTTGTGCGGGCGCGCGCCGAAGCGTGCGTCAAGGCGGTGGCGGAAGATCCGGACGATCCCTTTCGGGTCACCGGCCTGGATCCGGCATTGCTCCGGGACGAGCCGGGCAGACTCGCCGATGAGGCGGCGGCGATCGCGCTCACCGGCGGCCGGCGCGCGGTCCGCCTGCGGGGCGTGACCGAGGCGGTGGTGCCGGCAATCCGTTCGTGCCTCGCATTGCCCGCGCCGGAGAGTCTGGTGGTCGCCGAGGCCGGCCCGCTTACGCCGCGGTCCGGGCTCAGGCGGCTCTGCGAGCAGGAACAGAGCCTCGCCGCCATCCCCTGCTACGACGAGAGCGCCGAGGGCGCCCGGGCGTTGATCGAGGCCTTTTGCGCGGAGCGAAATCTCTCGGTGGAGCCCGAGACCGTCGCCTGGCTTGCCGAGCGCTCAGGCGCCGACCGCCGCCAGATCGAGAGCGGGGTCGAGAAGCTCGCGGTCTATCTCGGCGATCCGGGGCCGGACGGCGGCGTGGTCACAATGGAGGTTGCGGAGGCCTGCGTGGGCGATGCGTCCGAGGCGTCGGCGGACGCAGTCGCGCGGCTCGCGGTGAGCGGAGACCTCGAGGGGCTCGACCGCGCCATGGCGCGCGCTATCTACGGCGGTGTTCAGCCGATCACCATTCTACGCGCGACGGCCCGGCGCCTTGCGCGCCTTCACCTCGCGGCCGGCGCGCTGGAGGGTGGCGCCAGCCGGGCGGATGCCATGGGCGCCCTCAAACCGCCCGTCTATCCCAGAGAGCGAGCCGCCTTCGCCCAGGACCTGGCACGGTGGCGGAGCGCCCGGGCGGCAGGCGCGCTGGGGCTGCTGACCCGCGCCGAGCGTGACTGCAAGGTTTCCGGCGGCACGCCTGCGGCGATTTGCTCCGATGCCCTGCTCCGTATCGCGCGCGCAGCCCGAAGGGAGCGCGGGTAGCCACAACCGAGACCAGAATTCCGGGTCAGAACGACGCGCAGGCCTGGGTCACCGCCCTCAGCACGCTCGACTGACCGAAGGCCAGCTTGTAGGCCTCTGCGATCTCGTCCGTGCGCTGCATGGCGTCCCCGCCCGGTGGGGCGAGGACGAGCAGCAGCTTCGTGCGCTCCCGCACGATTTCGCCGGAATCGTCCCGCCACTGGCCCGAGGCGTCGAGCACGGTGAGACCGGCGGGGAAGCGCGGCGTGACCTCGTCCGCGAGGAAGGCGCGCCATGCCTCCTCGCTCACCACTTCGATCGCGCCCTGGCTGCGCCCGAAGAAGAGCCTGTATTCGGCGAATTCCTCTGTGCCGGGCGGACACGACGCCGCATCAGCGCCGAGCGCCGGACCGGAACCCGCCGCAAGGCTCGCCAGCGCTGCAGCGACGAAGAAGCGCAGCACGCCGGCGGCCGCCTTCCGGAGCCCTCGACTCTACTCGGCTGGTACGGAGACGTGCTCTCCTTCCAGCGCCATCGCCTCGCCGATGGTCTCGCCGGCGTCGACGAGGGCGCTGGCTTCAGCCTCGGCCTGGGCCTCGGCCTCCGCCTCCTCCTCCTGCCTCAGCAGCTCGCGCTCGACCGCCTGCTTCTGGATGCGGTTGACCACGCTGCCGGTGCCGGCCGGGATCAGGCGGCCCACGATCACGTTCTCCTTGAGGCCGAGCAGGTTGTCGGACTTGCCGGAAACCGCGGCTTCGGTGAGGACCCGCGTGGTTTCCTGGAACGATGCGGCGGAGATGAAGGAGCGGGTCTGCAGAGACGCCTTGGTGATGCCCTGGAGCACCGGAATGCTGCTGGCCTCATCGCCCTCCACGCGCTCGTTGACCTCGTCGTACTCGACACGGTCGACCTGCTCGCCCACCAGGAAGGTCGTCTCGCCGGGCTCCACGATCTCGACCTTCTGCATCATCTGGCGGCAGACCACCTCGATGTGCTTGTCGTTGATCTTCACGCCCTGCAGCCGGTAGACCTCCTGGATCTCGTCGATCAGGTAGGTGGCGAGCGCCTCGACGCCGAGCACGCGCAGGATGTCGTGCGGGGCGCGGTTCCCGTCCATCAGGGGGTCGCCCTTGCGCACGATGTCCCCTTCCTGGACGCTGATGTGCTTGCCCTTGGGGATGAAGTACTCGGCCGGCTTGGCATCGTCGTCCGGCACGATCACGATCCGCCGCTTCGCCTTGTAGTCCTTGCCGAACTCGACCCGGCCGGTGATATCGGTGATGACCGCGTGGTCCTTGGGCTTGCGCGCCTCGAACAGCTCGGCCACCCGCGGCAGGCCGCCGGTGATGTCGCGGGTCTTGGTCGATTCCCGCGGGATGCGGGCGAGCACGTCGCCGGCGTGCACGGACTCGCCGTCCTCCACGTTGAGGATCGCATCGACCGAGAGGAAGTACTGTGCCTCGCGGCCGTTGGGGAGCGTGATGATCTCGCCGCTATCGTCGGTAAGACCCACCCGCGGCTTGAGATCGCTGCCGCGCGGCTGCTGGCGCCAGTCGACCACCACCTTGTTGGAGACGCCCGTCCGCTCGTCTACCACCTCGCGGAAGGAGAGGCCCTCCACCATGTCGGAGAAGCGCACGACGCCTGCGCGCTCCGAGATGAGCGGCAGCGTGAACGGATCCCATGAGGCGACGGTGTGGCCGCGCTGGATGGCCTGGTCCTGGGAGACATAGAGCTTGGCGCCGTAGGGAATGCGGTGGCGCCCGCGCTCCCGGCCCTGATCGTCGCGCAGGACGACCTCGAGGTTGCGGCCCATCACCACCGGCGTGCCGGTGCTGTCGCTCACCACGTTCTCGTTCTCGATCTCCACCGCGGCATCGATCGGCGCCTCGACGCTCGACTGCTCCGCGCCGCGCTGGGCTGCACCGCCGATGTGGAAGGTGCGCATGGTGAGCTGCGTGCCGGGCTCGCCGATCGATTGCGCCGCGATGACGCCGACCGCCTCGCCGATGTTGGCAAGCGTGCCGCGCGCGAGGTCGCGCCCGTAGCAGAGACTGCAGACGCCGTCCTCGCTGTCGCAGGTCAGCACCGAGCGGATCTTGACCGCCTCGATGTTGGCCCGCTCGATTGCGTCGACGCCGCGTTCTTCGATCACCTCGCCGGCGTCCACGATGGTCTCGCCCGACAGCGGATCCAGAACGGGCTCGGCCGCGACCCGCCCGAGCGAGCGCTCGCCGAGCGTGGCGATGGTCTCGCCGCCCTCGATCGCCGCCTTGACCGTGAGACCGTTGGTGGTGCCGCAGTCATCCTCGACGATGATGCAATCCTGCGCGACATCGACAAGGCGGCGCGTGAGATAGCCGGAGTTGGCGGTCTTGAGCGCGGTATCGGCCAGACCCTTGCGCGCGCCATGCGTGGAGTTGAAGTACTCGAGCACCGTCAGCCCTTCCTTGAAATTGGACTTGATCGGGGTCTCGATGATTTCGCCGGACGGCTTGGCCATGAGCCCGCGCATGCCGGCGAGCTGCTTCATCTGCGCCTCCGAGCCGCGCGCGCCGGAATCGGCCATGATGTAGATCGAGTTGATCGCGGCACCGGCGCGCCGGTCCTCGCCGACGGTGAGGTCGGACATGCCCTCCATCATCGCCGTCGCCACCTTGTCCGTGCACTGCGACCAGGCGTCGATGACCTTGTTGTACTTCTCGCCCTGGGTGATGAGGCCGTCGGAGTACTGGCGCTCGTAGCGGCTCACCTCGCGGTCGGTGAGTTCCACCAGCTTGGCCTTGTCGCGCGGCACCACCATGTCGTCCTTGCCGAAGGAGATGCCGGCGCGCGTCGCGTAGCGGAAGCCGAGATTCATCACCTGGTCGGCGAAGATCACCGTCTCCTTCTGCCCGCAATGGCGGTAGACGGAATCGAACACGGCGCTGAGCTCGCGCTTGGTGAGCAGCTGATTGATCGCCTCGAAGCGGACGTTGGCGTTGTTCGGCAGGACCTCGGAGAGGATCAGGCGGCCCGGCGTGGTTTCGACCCGGACGGGGCCAGCGCCGTTCTCGCCTTCTTTCCGGCAGGTGATGGCGGCGTGCAGCGACACCGCGCCCGCATCGAGCGCCTTCAGCACCTCGCCGATGTTGGAGAAGGCCATGCCCTCGCCGCGCTCGCCTTCCCGGCTGTAGGTCAGGTAGTAGATGCCGAGCACGATGTCCTGGCTCGGCACGATGATCGGCTTGCCGTTGGCCGGGCTCAGGATGTTGTTGGTGGACATCATCAGCACCCGCGCCTCGAGCTGCGCCTCCGGCGAGAGCGGCACGTGAACCGCCATCTGGTCGCCGTCGAAATCCGCGTTGAAGGCGGCGCAGACCAGCGGATGAAGCTGGATCGCCTTGCCCTCGATCAGCACCGGCTCGAAGGCCTGAATGCCGAGGCGGTGCAGCGTCGGCGCCCGGTTGAGCAGGACCGGATGCTCGCGGATCACCTCCTCCAGGATGTCCCAGACCTCGGGCCGCTCCTTCTCGACCATGCGCTTGGCGGCCTTGAGCGTGGTCGCCATGCCGTAGAGCTCGAGCTTGGAATAGATGAAGGGCTTGAAGAGCTCGAGCGCCATCTTCTTCGGCAGCCCGCACTCGTGCAGCTTCAGCTCGGGCCCCACGACGATCACCGAGCGGCCGGAATAGTCGACGCGCTTGCCCAGCAGGTTCTGCCGGAAGCGCCCCTGCTTGCCCTTGAGCATGTCGCTGAGCGACTTCAGCGGGCGCTTGTTGGCGCCGGTCATCACCCGGCCGCGGCGGCCGTTGTCGAAGAGCGCATCCACCGCCTCCTGCAGCATGCGCTTCTCGTTGCGGACGATGATGTCCGGCGCCCGCAGCTCGATCAGCCGCTTCAGCCGGTTGTTGCGGTTGATGACGCGGCGGTAGAGATCGTTGAGGTCCGAAGTGGCGAAGCGGCCGCCGTCCAGCGGCACCAGGGGGCGCAGCTCCGGCGGAATCACCGGCACGACTTCCAGGATCATCCATTCCGGCCGGTTGCCGGAGAGGATGAAGGATTCGACCAGCTTCAGCCGCTTGACGAGCTTCTTGCGCTTGGCCTCGGAGTTGGTCGATCCGAGTTCGCCCCTGAGCGTGTCCCGCTCCTCCTCGAGGTCGAGCTTGGAGAGCATGGTGCGGATGACCTCCGCCCCGATGCCGGCCTCGAAGGCGTCGGCGCCGAATTCGTCCTGCGCCTGGCGGAACTGATCCTCGGTCAGAAGCTGGAACTGATTGAGCGAAGTGAAGCCCGGCTCGGTGACGACGTAGCTCTCGAAGTAGAGAACGCGCTCCATCTCCTTGAGCGTCATGTCGAAGAGCAGCCCGATGCGGGACGGCACCGACTTCAGGAACCAGATATGGGCGACCGGCGAGGCCAGCTCGATATGGCCCATGCGCTCGCGCCGGACCTTCGACTGGATCACCTCGACGCCGCACTTCTCGCAGACGATGCCGCGGTACTTCATGCGCTTGTACTTGCCGCACAAGCACTCGTAATCCTTGATGGGGCCGAAAATCCGGGCGCAGAACAGCCCGTCGCGCTCAGGCTTGAAGGTCCTGTAGTTGATGGTCTCGGGCTTCTTGATCTCGCCGTAGGACCAGGAGCGGATCTTCTCCGGGCTCGCGATCGAGATCTTGATCTGATTGAACTGCTGGGCCGTGCTTGCCGGACCAAAGAGATTGATCAACTCGTTCATCAAGTGTCCTCCGAACCTGTCGCGTTTCCGGGGCCGTGCCGGTCGCGCATCAGCTCGTTGTCCTTAGATCGATATCGAGGCCGAGCGACTGCATCTCCTTGACTAGTACGTTGAAGGACTCGGGGATTCCGACTTCGAAGTTCTCGTCGCCGCGCACGATCGATTCGTAGACCTTGGTGCGGCCCGAGACGTCGTCGGACTTCACGGTCAGCATTTCCTGGAGTGTGTAGGAGGCGCCGTAGGCCTGGAGCGCCCACACCTCCATCTCGCCGAAGCGCTGGCCGCCGAACTGCGCCTTGCCGCCCAGCGGCTGCTGGGTGACGAGGCTGTAAGGCCCGATGGAGCGGGCGTGGATCTTGTCGTCCACCAGGTGGTGCAGCTTCAGCATGTAGATGTAGCCGACCGTGACCTGGCGGTCGAAGGGCTCGCCGGTCTGCCCGTCGATCAGCGTCACCTGGCCGCTCGCTTCGAGGCCCGCGAGCTCCAGCATCTTGACGATGTCGACTTCGTGGGCGCCGTCGAACACCGGGGTCGCCATCGGGACGCCGCTCCGGCTGGTCTCGCCGAGTTCCGTCACGTGCTCGTCCGACATCGCCGCGATCTGGCCGTCGGACTCGCGGTCGCCGTCGTAGACCTCGGCCAGCAGGCTCCGCAGCGCGCCGTTGGACGCGCCGTCTGCCGCCTTGTCCAGGATCTCGCCGATCTTGAGGCCGAGCCCATGGGAGGCCCACCCCAGGTGGGTCTCAAGGATCTGGCCGACATTCATCCTGGAGGGCACACCGAGGGGGTTGAGCACGATATCGACGCTGGTGCCGTCCTCGAGATAGGGCATGTCCTCGACCGGCACGATGTTGGAGACCACGCCCTTGTTGCCGTGGCGGCCGGCCATCTTGTCGCCGGGCTGCATCTTGCGCTTCACCGCGACGAAGACCTTGACCATCTTGAGCACGCCGGGCGGCAGCTCGTCGCCGCGCTGCAGCTTCTCGACCTTGCTCTCGAAGCGGCCCTGGATGCGGCCGATGTTCTCGTCGAACTCCTCCTTGAGCGCCTCCAACCGGGCCATGATCGGCTCGCTGGCCGGCACGATCTGCCACCACTGCCCGCGCGAGAGGGAGTCGAGCACCCGGCTCGTGACCTTGCTGTTAGCCGCCACCCCCTTGGGGCCGCGGGCGGCGATCCGGTTCAGCAGCAGCGCACGCACGCGGTCGTACATGTTGCGCTCGATGATCGCGCGCTCGTCGTCGCGGTCCTTGGCGAGGCGCTCGATCTCCTCGCGCTCGATCGCGAGCGCGCGCTCGTCCTTGTCGACGCCGCGGCGGTTGAAGACGCGGACCTCCACCACCGTGCCCATGCCGCCCGGCGGCACGCGGAGCGAGGTGTCGCGAACGTCCGACGCCTTCTCGCCGAAGATGGCGCGCAGGAGCTTCTCCTCCGGCGTCATCGGCGATTCGCCCTTGGGCGTGATCTTGCCGACCAGAATGTCGCCGGGCTGGACCTCGGCACCGATGTAGACGATGCCGGCCTCGTCCAGGTTGCGGAGCCCTTCCTCGCCGACATTGGGGATGTCGCGTGTGATCTCCTCCTGCCCAAGCTTGGTGTCGCGCGCCATCACCTCGAACTCCTCGATATGGATCGAGGTGAAGACGTCGTCCTTGACCAGCCGCTCGGAGATCAGGATCGAATCCTCGAAGTTGTAGCCATTCCACGGCATGAAGGCGACGAGCACGTTGCGCCCCAGCGCCAGCTCGCCGTAATCGGTGCTGGGCCCGTCGGCGATGACGTCGCCCGCCACGACCCGCTCGCCCATCCGCACCAGCGGGCGTTGCGTGATGCACGTGCTCTGATTGGAACGCTGGAACTTCAAGAGGTTATAGATGTCGACGCCGGCGGACTCCGTGCTCGCGCCCCGCTCGCCCTCGGCGCGGACCACGATGCGGGTGGCATCGACCTGCTCGACGGTCCCGGTGCGCCGCGCGGCGATGGCGGCGCCCGAATCCTGTGCCACCACCTCCTCCATGCCGGTGCCGACCAGCGGCGCCTCGGCCCGCACCAGCGGCACCGCCTGGCGCTGCATGTTGGAGCCCATCAGCGCGCGGTTCGCGTCGTCGTTCTCCAGGAAGGGGATGAGGGCTGCGGCCACCGAGACGAGCTGCTTGGGCGAAACGTCCATGTAGTCGATGCCCTCGGGCGCCGACATCACGAATTCGCCGTTGCGCCGGCAGCTTACCAGGTCCTCGCTGAGAGCGGCGCTCTCGTCCGTCGTCGCGTTGGCCTGGGCGATCGTGTACTTGGCTTCTTCTATCGCGGAGAGATAGACGACCTCGTCGGTCTGGCGGCCGTCCTCCACCTTGCGATAGGGGCTCTCGATGAAGCCGTAGCGGTTGACCCGCGCGTAGGTGGCGAGGCTGTTGA
>JAPPHR010000045.1 GCA_028820995.1 Rhodospirillales bacterium | reverse complement strand
CCGATCTCTGCTCCAAGCGCTGGATCTGGGAGCAGTACGACCACATGGTGATGGCCGATACGGTGCTACCGCCGGGCGGCGACGCCGCCGTGGTGCGGGTCCACGGCACGGCCAAGGGCCTGGCGCTGACGGCCGACTGCACGCCCCGCTATTGCGCCGCCGATCCGGCTTCGGGCGGGGCGCAGGCGGTGGCGGAAGCCTGGCGCAACCTCACCGCCGTGGGTGCCAGGCCGCTCGCCGTCACCGATTGCCTCAACTTCGGCAACCCCGAGCGGGCGCAGGTCATGGGCCAGTTCGCGGGCTGCATCGAGGGCATGGCCGAGGCCTGCCGGGCGCTCGACTTCCCGGTCGTCTCCGGCAACGTCTCCTTCTACAACGAGACCGAGGGGGCGGGCATCCTGCCGACGCCGTCCATCGGCGGTCTTGGTCTGATCGCCGATCTGGAGCGCATGTGCGATCCGGCCCTCGAGACGGCGGACGAGGTTCTGCTGCTGGTGGGCGGGGCCGGCGGCCATCTCGCCCGCTCGCTCTACCAGCGCGAGATCGGGGGCAAGGAGGAGGGGCCGCCGCCTGCGGTCGACCTCGCCGCCGAGCGGCGCCACGGGGATTTCGTGCGCCGCCAGATCGAGAGCGGGCGGGTCTCCGCCTGCCACGACATCTCCGACGGCGGCCTGCTGGTGGCGCTCGCCGAAATGGCGCTGGCTGCCCTCGACGCGGGCCGCACCGTCGGCGCCCGCATCGCCGTGCCGCCCGACGCTCCGAGCACGGCCGGCTGGCTCTTCGGCGAGGACCAGTCGCGTTACCTGCTCAGCGTGCCGCAGGGACACGCCGAGACCCTTGCGGCCGAGGCCGAAAGCGGGGGCGTACCACTCTCCGCCATCGGCTCCACGGGCGGGGCCGCGTTGACAGTGGAGGGCGCAAGTGCCATATCGATAGCGGCGCTCCGCCGCATCCATGAAGCATGGCTGCCGGCCTACATGGCCGGCGAGGCGGGGCCGAGCGCTGCGGCAACCACCTGAGAATTGCGTCCGAGAGCACCGCCGATGCCCATGAACGCGCAGGAGATCGAGCAGCTCATTCGGGAGGCGCTCCCCGACGCCCAGATTCATATCGACGATTTGCGCGGCGACGGCGATCACTACGCGGCGCGCGTGGTCTCTGCGTCGTTCGAAGGCAAGTCGCGGGTGGAGCAGCACCAGATGGTTTATCGCGCGCTGCGCGGGCGCATGGGCGATCAGCTGCATGCGCTTGCGCTCCAGACCAGCGTCCCGACGGACGCCTGAACGGATCGAAAAGGAAAGGGATTTCGCATGATGCAGGCCACGACCAGCGCACCGGTCGAAAACCGCATCCGGGGCCTCATCGACGAGAACGATGTCGTCCTCTTCATGAAGGGCACGCCGGTGTTCCCGCAGTGCGGCTTCTCCGCCACGGTGGTGCAGATGCTCTCGCTGCTCGGCGTGCGCTTCAAGGGCTTCGACGTGCTGGAGGACCCGGAGGTCCGCCAGGGCATCAAGCGCTTCAGCGACTGGCCGACGATCCCGCAGCTCTACGTCAAGGGCGAGTTCGTGGGCGGCTGCGACATCGTCCGCGAGATGTACGAGACCGGCGAGCTCTCGGAGTTGCTGAGCACCAGGGGCGTCAGCGTCGAGCCGCGCGTTTGACCCCACGGCCGCCGGCGGCGATCGCCAGCTACCACGCCCACGTCTACTACGAACCGGCGACGCGACAGAGCGCCGCGGCGGTCAGAACCGATCTGATCGCGCGCTTCCCCGTGCGTCTCGGGCGCTGGCGCGACAAGCTGGTCGGTCCGCACCCGATGCACATGTTCCAGGTGGCGTTCGAGCCGGATCGCTTCGACGAGGTCGTGCCCTGGCTCATGCTCAACCGCCGGGGGCATTCGGTGCTGGTCCATCCCAACACTGGCGACGACCTCTCCGACCACCGCGACTACCCCCTCTGGCTCGGCGAGAAGCTCCCCCTCGACTTCAGCGTGTTCGATTGACGGGGGGTGTCTGGCTCCCGGGATCGGCACCCGCCGAGTATCTGGCCGACGGTCGTCCTATCGTGGGCCGTGATATCTGGGCCTGACGGGGTCCTTGGGCTTCTTGAGTACCGACGCTCGCTTGCCTTTGGCCGGCCGGATTCGATATTGCCGCCCGGACCGGATCTCTTCGCGACCGGGTATGCTGCTGGGCCGTTTGCCGGCAAGGACATGCCTTACATCGGCGATCACTTCCGGGCGCCTGCGATAGTACTGATGGTTGACATGTGCGAACTCGGTATCGTCGACGTGTTCACAATCGACCGAGACAATCCTCTTGTTGATTTTCGAGACGTCGCGAGGGCCGTCATATCCGAGCCGGTCGGGGTTGAACTTCGTCGTGTCCGATAGGACGAGGGAGAGGTCGTCGCTGCTGTGATAGACGTGAATTCGGCGCGCGAGTCTCAAGAGCGGCTTGAGCTTGTAGTTCTTTTCAAATGCGTCGTCGTCTTCATCGGCCGCCATGAGGAGAGCATTGTCGAAGATTGGCTCGAGCCTGTTGCCCAAGTTCATGGTTGCCAGTGCCTGTACCGCGTGGCGCAAGGCCCAGTTGCCCATGCTGTGGGCGACGAGGTGGATACGTTGCGTGCAGGGATTGCCGTTGCGTCGCACATAGTCCGAGAAACGCAGCAGCGTGCGCGCCATCGCCGGACCGGCCTCGCGCGCGTCGTCGCGATCGGAATGGTACTCCCAAGGTGGAAAGACTTCCCCGTTCGACGGCCAGCAAAATGCGAAGACCAATGGATGCTTGGCACTGCTGTCAGTACCGATCCGATAGTGCTCGTGGAGCTGAGCGGCGCGCGAGATCGAACTCTCGAACGTGTTTGCGAATCCATGAATATAAGCCAGCGCATCACATTGATCATGAGCGATTGCCTGACTTATGTCCGCAAACAGTGCGTCACTTCCTCGCTTGCTCTCGTCGGGTATACCGTCCTCTCCATTCTCTATTTCTGCCCCTTCTCCCTTTACTACGGCTTTTATGACCTCATAGCCTTCATCGAGGTCGGTGGATTTCTTTTTGACAGTGGCAATTCCGACACGATAAAAGTTGGGTCCATCTTTGTGGCAGCGTTCTCCGAAACTTGGGTCGTCTAGTGAACCCTCCATGTAACGATTTGTCGCAAAGTAGATATCGAACTGATCACCAATTTTGATCGGCATGATGTCTCCTCCATTGCACCTGAACTGGCTGCTCCACTCGGCAGGCTGCGCCCGCGCAAGACAGGCGGTCGCGCTACAGGTTAATCCTTTTTGCGGAGGAAATATACACTTGTGATATATCAAAAACGACATGCCACACGATCATAGGTCCGGTAGCGAGTTCGGCACGCGACGACGGGCGTCGGGTGGGCGGAAAGGTGCCCATCGTTCACCTGGTGGTCAGGCTCGGCGAGGGAGGCGTTCCCCCTCGGCGGATCGCGGAAAGGCGGGCGGCTAGCGCTCCAGCCAAAGGTCGGCTACCGGGCCGCTGCCGCCGGCGAGGGGGTCGGTCGCGGGCAGCGGGACGCTGGCGATGGCGGACCTGACGGCGGGCAACTCCGCTTCGCCCACGACCTTGAGCGCCAGGCCCTCGGTGTCGTCGCGGGCGTCGGAGACTGCGGCGTCCTGGTTCGAGAGCACGCAGAGGTCCGGCTGCTGCCCCGGCGGGTAAGCGCCGACGCTGACGTAGCCCGGCCTGTCGTCGAGGCGGGCATGGGCCACACCCGCCGGGATCAGCACGGCATCGCCCGCCTGCACGTCGACCACGGGCCCGTCCGGCCCGCCAAATTGGAGCCGCGCTGCGCCGCGCGCGCAGCCGACCACTTCGTGGGCGATCGAGTGATAGTGGTGGAAGGGGAAGGTGTCGCCGCGAAAGCCGTCGCCCCAGCCGTTGGCGCCGAAGTGGCGCTCGACCGCCGCCTCCGGCTCGTCGCCCCGGACGTCGATGGCGCCCCGGTAGACGATGAGAGGCAGCGCCCCGTTGTTGGGGCTGGTGCCGGCTTCCTTCAGCAGGTGGTGCTCGAACGTGACCTCGCCCATCTCGCTCCTCCCTGACCCTCGGATTCCTGAGTCAGACAAAAGCCGGGATGGGGCGCCCTGTCAATCGGCAGGGCAGGGGAGTTTGATCGGCGAGCCCTACCGCGAGTAGTACTCGATGACGAGGTTAGGCTCCATCGTCACCGGATACGGCACGTCGGCGAACTTGGGGGCGCGGATGTAGCGGCCCTCCATCCGGTCGTGGTCGACCTCCAGGTAGTCCGGCACGTCGCGCTCGGGCGAATCGATCGCCTCCAGCACGAGCGGCAGCTGCTTGGAGCGCTCCCGCACCGTGATACGGTCCTCGTCCTTCACCAGGTAGCTCGGAATCGTCACCCGGCGGCCGTTGACCAGGATGTGGCCGTGGTTCACGAACTGCCGGGCCGCGAACACGGTCGGCACGAACTTCATCCGGTAGACGACAGCATCGAGGCGCCGCTCCAGCAGGCCCACCAGATTTTCGCCGGTGTCGCCCTTGCGGTCGCCGGCGATGTGGTAGTAGCGGCGGAACTGCTTCTCGGTGATGTTGCCGTAGTAACCGCGCAGGCGCTGCTTGGCCGCGAGCTGCACGCCGAAGTCGGACGGCTTGCGCCGCCGCTGGCCATGCTGCCCCGGTCCGTAGTCGCGCCGGTTGGTCGGACTCTTCGGCCGGCCCCAGAGATTGACCCCGAGGCGGCGGCATATCTTGTATTTCGACTGCTGTCGTTTGCTCATCGTGCCCGTGCCGGTGGGAGAACGCGCGCCGCCGCAATCGGGCGGCGAGCCGCGCGCACTATAGCCGCCGAAGGTGCTGTGTCAATCGGCCGAACCCGGCGGGGGACCACGCCGGGGCGGCTCGCCGGTGAGCGCGCGCACGACGCCGCGCAGCGTCTGCACGTCCTGGCGGGTGAGCGAGATGCGCTCGAACATGGTCCGCATGTTCTGCACCATCTTGGGCCGCATCTCGGGCGTCGGGTAGAAGCTGCGCTCGTCGAGCGCGCCCTCCAGGTGCTCGAAGAAGTGCAGAATTTCCTCCTTGGTGGCGGGGCGGGCGCTCCCTGTCGGCGGGGGCGGTTCCTCGATGTCCTCCAGCGGGCCGCTGGCGAGGCGCCACTCGTAGGCCATGATGAGCACCGCCTGCGCCAGGTTGAGGGAGGCGAAGGCGGGGTTGAGCGGAATGCGCACGATAGCGTCGGCCAGCACCAGCTCCTCGTTCTTGAGGCCGGCCTTCTCCGGCCCGAAGAGGAGGCCGAGGCGCGCGCCCCCTTGCGCCGCCTCTCGCATGGCCGCGACCGACTCGCGCGGCGCGAGTTCCGGCTTCAACAATTCCCTGGGCCGCGCCGTGGTGGCGTGGACGACGTTGAGGTCGGCCACGGCCTCCTCCACTGTTCCGTAAACGCGGGTGCTGCTCAGCACCGCATCGGCGCCCGAGGCGGCACCCAGGGCCTTGACGTTGGGCCAGCCGTCGCGCGGCTGAACCAGGCGGAGGTCGGCGAGGCCGCAGTTGAGCATGGCGCGGGCGGCGGCGCCGATGTTCTCCCCGAGCTGGGTGCGCACGAGGACGACCGCCGGCGCTCCCTTGTCGACGTGGTCCGCCGCGTAGGCCTTGCGCCGGTCGGTCCCCGCCATGGCTTAGATGCGCGTCATGCGCGGCGCCACTTCGTGCCCTCCGGTGTGTCTTCGAGGACGACGCGCTGTTCCTTCAATTCGTCGCGGATGCGGTCGGCCTCGGCATAGTCGCGCGCGGCCCGCGCGGCGTCACGGGCGGCCTTCAGCGTCTCGATCTCGGCGTCGCTCAGCGCCTTGATATCGGCATCGCTCACGCGCCCTTCCTGCGCATCGCCCCGCAACCACGCCTCGGGGTCCTGCTGCAGCAGCCCGAGCAGGGCGCCGGAGCCGCGTAGTGCGGCCGCGGCCTGCGCCGGCGCTGTTTGGTCGTAAGTCTCGTTGACCTTACGCGCCAGCCGATGCAGCACGGTCAACGCCTTCGGCGTGTTGAGATCGTCGCAGAGCGCAGCCTCGACCTCCGGATCCACTGTGTCATGCACCCTGCCTGTCATCGCACTCGCAAGGCTCAGGGTGTTGTAGAACTTGTCCAGATTGAGGCGCGACCGTTCAAGCCCACTAGGACTCCAGTCCATGGGCTTGCGATAATGCGTGCTCAAGAGGGCCAGCCGGATCACCTCGCCCGGCGACTCGGCTAGCGCGTCGCGAATGGTGATGAAGTTGCCGAGCGACTTCGACATCTTCTCCCCTTCCACGGTGAGCCAGCCGTTGTGCACCCAGTGGCGGGCGAAGGGCGCGCCGGGGCAGGCGCACTCGCTCTGGGCGATCTCGTTCTCGTGGTGAGGGAAGACCAGGTCGATCCCGCCGCCGTGGATATCCAGGGTCTCACCGAGGTAGGTGCGGCTCATGGCCGAGCACTCGATGTGCCAGCCGGGCCGTCCGCGGCCCCAGGGGCTCTCCCACCCCGGCAGGGTCTCGTTGCTCGGCTTCCATAGCACGAAGTCGGCGGGGTCGCGCTTGTAGGGGGCGACGTCCACGCGCGCGCCCGCGATCATCTCGTCGCGGTTGCGGCCGGAAAGCGCCCCGTAGCGGGGCGCCGAGGGCACGTGGAAGAGCACGTGCCCCTCCGCCTCATAGGCGTTGCCGCCGGCGATCAGGGCTTCGATGAGCGCGATCATCTCCGCAATGTGTGCCGTCGCCCGCGGCTCGACATCGGGCGGTAGCGCGCCGAGCGCGGCGATGTCCTCGTGAAAGGCCTTGGTGGTGCGCGCGGTGATCGCCTCGATGGGCTCGCCGCTCCGGCGCGAGGCCTCGTTGATCTTGTCGTCGACGTCCGTGATGTTCCTGACGTAGGTGACGGACGGATAGAGCCGCTTCAGCAACCGGTAGAGCACGTCGAACACCACGATGGGCCGCGCGTTTCCGATATGCGCGAGGTCGTAGACCGTGGGCCCGCACACGTACATGCCGACATGGCCGGGCCGCACAGGCTCCAGCGGCTCGCGCTTGCGGGTCAGCGTGTTGTGAAGCGTGAGCGTCATGGCTCAGGTGACGCCGCGGTAGCGGTTGGTAATGGGATAGCGTCGGTCCTTGCCGAAGGAGCGCAGCGTGAGCTTGATGCCTGGCGGCGCCTGGCGGCGCTTGTATTCGGCGATATCGAGCATTCGCCAGATGCGCTCCGCGGTCTCCGCCGGATGCCCGCGGGCGGCGATTTCAGCCGTCGAGCGCTCCTCCTCCACCAGGCCCCGCAGCACGTCGTCCAGCACCTCGTAGGGAGGCAGCGTGTCCTGATCCGTCTGGTCGGGGCGCAGCTCCGCACTCGGCGGCTTGTCGATGATCGCCTCGGGAATCACCGGCCCAGCCGGCCCCTCGAGACCCTCCAACCAGTTCTCGTTGCGCCAGCGCGCCATCTCGAAGACGTCGGTCTTGTAGACGTCCTTCAGCACGGAATAGCCGCCGCACATGTCGCCGTAGAGGGTGGCATAGCCCACCGACATCTCCGACTTGTTGCCGGTGGTGAGCACCATGTGGCCGAGCTTGTTGCTGATCGCCATGAGGATGACGCCGCGCACCCGCGCCTGGATGTTCTCTTCCGTCTCGTCGGCCTCGCGGCCCGCGAACATGGGCGAAAGCATGCCGCCCAGCGCGTCCACCGCTGGCTCGATCCCCACCACCTCGTAGCGGACGCCGAGCAGGCGCGCGCATTCCGCCGCGTCGTCCAGTGAGGACTGCGCGGTGTAGCGGGACGGCATGGCGACGCAGAGGACCCCCTCCGCCCCCAGCGCATCGACCGCGACGGCCGCCGTGAGCGCCGAATCGATGCCGCCCGAAAGCCCGATCAGAACGCCGGGGAAGCGGTTCTTCCCGACATAGTCGGCAAGCCCTACCGTCATCGCGCGATAGGTGGCGGCGTGGCCCTCCGGCAACGCGGCGCGCGGTCCCGGTCGGCAGACCCAGCCATCGCCTTCGCGCGACCAGTGGGTGAGCGTGAGCGACTCCTCGAAGGCGGGCGCCTGGGCGGCAAGGCCATTGTCGCCGTTGAGGACGAAGGAGGCACCGTCGAAGACAAGCTCGTCCTGCCCGCCCACCTGGTTCGCGTAGATCAGCGGCAGCTCCGTCTCGCCGATGCGGGCCACGGCGAGGTTGAGCCGGGCGTCACCCTTGTCGCTCTCGAAGGGCGAGCCGTTGATGGCGATCATGATCTCGGCGCCCGATTCCACGAGGCATTCGGCGACCTCGGGGAACCACATGTCCTCGCATATCATGGCGCCGAGACGGACGCCGCGAAACGGGATTGGCCCCGGCAGCCCTGCGCGCGCGAAGACACGCACCTCGTCGAAGACGCCGTAGTTGGGAAGCTCGTACTTGTAGCGCCGTGCCGCGACCTCGCCGCCCTCCAGCAGGAGCACGGCGTTGTAGAGCTTGCCGTCGTCGACCCAGGGCGCGCCGAGGAGGAGCGCCGGCCCGCCATCGGCGGTCGCCGCGGCAAGCACCTCCACCGCAGCCCGTGTCTGTTCCTGGAACATCGGCTTGAGCACGAGGTCCTCGGGCGGGTAGCCGGTCACCACGAGCTCGGTGCAGACCACGAGGTCCGCGCCTTGAGCCGCCGCCTCGGCGCGGGCCCGCATGATCAGCGCCTTGTTGCCCTCCAGATCGCCCACCGTGGGGTTGAGCTGGGCGAGCGCGATGGCGAGCGTATCGGTCATGGTCGGGTGAGTATCGACGGCGGCGTGGGCAGCCGCCAGCTTGCTTTATCGTGAACGGGGTGAGTCGTCTTCGCCATTGCGCAGCAGGAACTCGCGGCCGAGCTTGACCCGCGCGGTGCCATCGTAGTCGATCACGTCGGCCGTCGCGAAGGTCTCCGACCAGTTCTCGGGCAGGAACGAGCCCGTGCCGATCACGTCGATCGGCGCATTGACGCTGGCCATGACCTTGCACTTGGCGGGGCTGAAGCCGGAGCTCGCGACGATCTTAACCTTTTCGTAGCCTGCATCGTCGAGCGCCGCCCGCAGGTGGAAGAGCGCGGCTGCGCTCACGCCCGTGCCGTTCAGCCAGCGCAGCTCCGCCTCGGTGCGGTACTCGCGCACTGCGTTCGGGCTGTAGCTTTCGAGCACGGCGTAGGACTTCGCCATGTCCAGGCCCTCGACGTAGCGGCTGCCGTGGGTGTCGAGGCGAATGCTCAACTCGCCGCGTTCGACAAGCTCGGGGAAGCGCCTGCACACGGCGAGCGTGTCGGTGATTTCACGCCCGTAATAGTCGACGAGCACTGTCATCGGCTCGCCCGCGAAGATATCGTGATACATCTCGGCTGCGCGCAACGTGGAGCCTGCATAGCCGATGAAGGCGTGGGGCATGGTGCCGTAGCCCCGCTGATTGCCGAAGTAGTGGGCGGTCGCATCGGTGGCATTGCCGATGAAGCCGACGGCACCGCATTCCTCTTTCGCCGCCTTGGAGCCGACGCTGGCGGCATAGGCCATCATCTCCGCCATCTCCAGGCCGGCACAGTGGCGTGCGTCCATCGCCAGGAATCCGACCTTGGGCAGGGTCCGCGCCATGGCATAGGCGTTGTAGGCGGCGACGCAGCAGGCGCCGAGGCGCTGCAGGTAGAGGGTCTCGAGATCGACGAGATGGCGGAACGAGCCGGAGAGATAGACCAGCGGCTCGCCGGCGCCGACCCACTCGCCTTCCTCGAACTGGCAGTCGATGGTGAACGCGGTGTCGCGCTCGGCCGCGACCGCCTCCAGCCACTCGATCATCAGGCGGGGCGCGAAGCAGACCGGCCGCCTGAGGAACAGCGCGTAGGTGACCCGGGCATCGCCGAAGCGCCCGATCGCCTTGCGCGTCCGCGTGAAGTAGTGGTCGGTGTAGCGGGCGACCTCGCGCTCGCGCGGCCCGTTGTGGGTCAACATCGCGACCCCGGACGGCCTAGCCGTGCAGCGCCTGCGGCTGCACCGTGGACGCCCGTTCCTCCCTCAGGTGCTCCGCGATGAGGAAGGCGAGCTCCAGCGCCTGCGAGGCGTTGAGCCGCGGGTCACAATGGGTGTGGTAGCGGTTGGAGAGATCCTCCTCGGTGATGGCCTGCGCGCCGCCGAGGCACTCCGTCACGTCCTGGCCGGTCATCTCGAAGTGGACGCCGCCGGGGTGCGTGCCCTCGGCCCGGTGCACCGCGAAGAAGCCGCGCACCTCCGCCAGGACCTGGTCGAAGACGCGGGTCTTGTAGCCGTTGGACGACTTGATCGTGTTGCCGTGCATGGGATCGCAGGCCCAGACCACGTGCCGGCCCTCGCGCTGGACGGCGCGCACGAGGGGCGGCAGGTTGGCCTCGACGGCGTCGTGTCCCATACGCGAGATCACCGTGAGCCTGCCGGGCTCGTTGCGCGGGTTGAGCCGGTCGATCAGGGCGAGCAGGTCGTCCGGCTCGAGACTGGGGCCCGCCTTGAGCCCGAGCGGGTTGCCGACGCCGCTCAAGAAGTCGACATGCGCGCCGTCAACCTGGCGCGTGCGGTCGCCGATCCAGAGCATGTGGGCCGAGCAGTCGTACCAGCCGCCGGTCGTCGAATCGATCCTGGTCAATGCCTGCTCGTATTCCAGGAGCAGGGCCTCGTGGGAGGTGTAGAATTCGGTCTCCCGGATCTGCGGCGAGGTTTCCTCGGTAAGCCCGCAGGCCGCCATGAAGTCGAGCGTGTCGCCGATCTGATTGGCCAGCGCCTCGTAGCGTGCGCCCTGGGTGCTCTCGGCCACGAAACCCAGGTTCCAGCGATGCACGGCGTGGAGGTCCGCATAGCCGCCCTGGGCCAGTGCGCGCAGCAGGTTGAGCGTCGACGCGGACTGGCCGTAGGCGCGCACCAGTCGTTGCGGCGCCGGCGTCCTCTCCTCCTCGTCGAAAGCCATGCCGTTGACCATGTCGCCGCGGTAGGCAGGCAGAGTCATGCCTTCCACGGTTTCGGTGTCCGACGAGCGCGGCTTGGCGAACTGGCCGGCGAGGCGCCCAACCTTGATGACCGGCAGCTTGGCGCCGTAGGTGAGCACCACCGCCATCTGCAGGAGGACGCGGAAAGTGTCCCTCACGGTGTCAGGATGAAACTCCGCGAAGCTTTCCGCACAGTCGCCGCCCTGCAGCAGGAAGGCGCGGCCCTCCGAGACCCGCGCCAGGCGCTCCTGCAGCCTGCGCGCCTCGCCGGCGAACACCAGCGGGGGCGAGGTCTTGAGGCGCTCTTCGGCGTCGGCGAGGGCGGCCGTATCGGGCCAGGTCGGCTGCTGCTTGATGGGCAGCCCCCGCCAGCGGCCGGGATCCCACGTGCCGGGCATGTCGATCTCCCGCGGAACGTATGTCGTTGGGGCCGTGCTATACGCCCGAACCGCCCGTGGTGCCAGCATTTTCCACAGGCCCTTGGGTCCGGCAATCGCCGCCGTCACGCCTGTGCAGTCTGGGCCGCGGACTCGGGCACCGGCTCGTACATGGTGACGAACTCTTCCGCCGCAGTCGGGTGCACCGCCATGGTCGCGTCGAACTGGGCCTTGGTCGCGCCCGCCTTGACGGCGATGCCCAGGAGCTGAACGGCTTCGCCCGCGCCGTCGCCCACCATGTGGCATCCGACCACGCAGTCCGTGGTGCGGTCGGCGATGAGCTTCATGAAGATGGTCTCCTCCCGCCCGGTGAGGGTGTGCTTGAGCGGGCGGAAGCGGGTTTTGTAGATGTCCACCGCTGGGAAGGCCTGCCGCGCCTCCTCTTCGGTGAGCCCGACGGTGCCGAGCTCGGGCGTGGTGAAGACCGCTGTTGCCACGTCGCGGTGGTCCGGGTTCTGGGGATTGTCGTTGTAGAGGGTCTCGGCGATGCAGCGGCCCTCGTGGATCGCCACCGGCGTCAGGTTGATGCGGTCGGTCACGTCGCCGATGGCGTAGATGCCGGCGACGCCCGTGTGCGAGGCGGCATCGACCGGAATGGCGCCGTTCTCGGCGGTCTCGACGCCGGCGCTCTCGAGCCCGAGGCCTGCAACATGGGGCTTGCGCCCGGTGGCGAAGAGCACCAGGTCCGTCTCGATCTCCTCTCCGGCGGTGGTCGTGACCGCGATGGCCGAACCCTTGCGGTCAAGGGAGGTCGCGTTGACGTTGAGCCTGAGGTCGACCCCGCCCTTGCGCATCTCGTCTGAGAGCACCTCGCGCACGTCCCAGTCGAAGCCGCGCAGCGGCAGGTCGCGGCGGTAGAGCTGGGTCACGCTGCTGCCGAGCCCCTGCATGATGCAGGCGAACTCGCAGGCGATGTAGCCGCCGCCCACGATCACCACGCGCTCGGGGAACGCGGGCAGGTCGAACATGGCATCGGAGCTCACGGCGAGCTCGATGCCGGGGATTGCGGGCATGGTCGGCCGGCCGCCGGTGGCGATTACGATGGTCTCGGCCCGGTGCGTCTCGTCGCCCACGGCGACGGTATGTGCGTCGAGCAGGCGGCCGGTGCCGCGAACGTAGGTTGCGCCCGAATCGCGCAGGAGCCGCTGGTAGATGCCCTCCAGCCGGTCGAGCTCCATCGACTTGGCGCGGACCATCGTCGGCCAGTCGAAGGAGCGCGAGCCGACGGTCCAGCCGTAGCCCGCCGCGTCCTCGAAGTCGTGGCTGAAGTGCGACGCGTAGACGAGCATCTTCTTGGGGATGCAGCCGCGGTGAACGCAGGTGCCGCCGAGCCGGTCGTTCTCGATCACCGCTGCGCGCGCGCTGTAGCGCGCCGCGCGCCGGGCGCAGGCCACCCCGCCCGAGCCGCCGCCGATCACCAGGAGGTCGAAATCCGCCATCGTTTCCTCTCGCTAAACCCTCAGTCGCCGGGCGTTCGCTCCGCTCGCATCGCGCGCCCCCGCGCGCGTATCCGCGCGACGCTACGCGCCTTTCGGCGCGCGGCGCTGTCGCGCCGTCCGGGCCTGACGGCCCGGGCCCCGTCCGCTCACGCCAAGGCCGGTGCATAAACGGTTTCGCGGAGATTTGCACCGTCAGTCGGGAGTTGGTGGGCCCGGCAGGACTCGAACCTGCAACAACGCCGTTATGAGCGGCGGGTTCTAACCAATTGAACTACGGGCCCGATCGGCGGGACGCCCGGCGCATCATAGCGCGGGCACGCGCAGGCGGCGAACAAATGAGGGGTTGCAGAGAGAGAACAAATAGAGTACACAGGCCCTACGTCGACTCACGGCGGCTCACATTGCATCGGTTCCGGCCGTGTGAAATAAGGAGGCGAACATGGCGAATGCGGCGCTCCGCGTGGTTTCCGAGGGTTCCATGGATAAGCAGAAGGCACTGGACGCGGCGCTCGGCCAGATCGAGCGGGCGTTCGGCAAGGGCTCGATCATGAAGCTCGGCGACGGCGCCGCGGTCGAGATCGAGGCGATCCCGACCGGCTCCATCGGGCTCGACGTGGCGCTCGGCATCGGCGGGCTGCCACGCGGCAGGGTCGTCGAGATCTACGGGCCCGAAAGCTCGGGCAAGACCACGCTGGCGCTTTCCTGCGTCGCCGAGGCCCAGAAGCTCGGCGGCACCTGCGCCTTCATCGACGCCGAGCATGCCCTCGATCCGGTCTACGCCGGCAAGCTCGACGTCAATGTGGACGATCTGCTGATCTCGCAGCCGGATGCCGGCGAGCAGGCGCTCGAAATCACGGACACGCTGGTCCGCTCGGGCGCCATCGACCTGGTGGTGGTCGACAGTGTGGCAGCCCTGGTGCCCCGCGCCGAGCTCGAGGGCGAGATGGGCGATTCCCATGTCGGCCTGCAGGCGCGGCTGATGAGCCAGGCGCTCCGCAAGCTCACCGCCTCGATCGCGCGCTCGCGCTGCTGCGTGATCTTCATCAATCAGATCCGCATGAAGATCGGCGTGATGTACGGCAGCCCCGAGACCACCACCGGCGGCAATGCGCTAAAGTTCTATGCCTCGGTCCGGCTCGACATCCGCCGAATCGGCGCCGTCAAGGACCGCGACGAGGTCGTCGGCAACCAGACGCGGGTCAAGGTGGTCAAGAACAAGCTCGCACCGCCCTTCCGCATGGTGGAGTTCGACATCATGTACGGCGAAGGAATCTCGCGGACCGGCGAGCTCATCGACATGGGTCTCAAGGCCGGCGTGATCGAGAAATCGGGCTCCTGGTACTCCCACGACAGCGAGCGCATCGGCCAGGGCCGCGAGAACGCAAAGCGCTTTCTCGCGGAGAACGGGGAGGCGGCGGGGGCGATCAACCGCGCGATCCGCCAGCACGCCGGTCTCGAAGATGCCGACGAAGCGCCGCCCGTCGCAGAGGTCTACACCGAAGGCACCGTATAGGGCCCGCAGCGTGCCTGGGGCCGGGGCAGGCGGGCCCTGCTGCTGGACAGCCCGCCTGAGGCGCACTAAGTAGCACGCAATCAAGCGCCGGGCGGACCGCCGCCCTGCGTGACCATGCAGGGCCACCCCATGCCGAGCGTCAACGAAATCCGCGCGCAGTTCTTGGATTATTTCGCCTCGAACGAGCATCAGGTCGTGGACTCGAGCCCGCTCGTGCCGCGCAACGACCCGACCTTGATGTTCACCAACGCCGGCATGGTGCAGTTCAAGAACGTCTTCACCGGCAATGAAACCCGGCCTTACCGGCGCGCCGCCACCTCGCAAAAATGCGTGCGCGCGGGCGGCAAGCACAACGACCTCGACAATGTGGGCTACACCGCGCGCCACCACACCTTCTTCGAGATGCTGGGCAACTTCTCGTTCG
>JAPPHR010000103.1 GCA_028820995.1 Rhodospirillales bacterium | reverse complement strand
GGGTGGTGGTGGCGCTCTTCGTCGCCTTCATCTACCAGCGCTCCAAGTACGGCCTCGCGCTCCGCGCCTCGCGCGAGGACGAGTTCGCGGCCCGCGCGGCGGGCATCAACATCCCCCGCCAGCGGCTCGTCGCCTTCGTGCTGAGCGCCTTCTTCATGGGCATTGGGGGCGTGCTGGAGGCGCACTACCTCGGCACCATCGCGGTCAAGAATTTTTGGCTCACCATCACCTTCATCCTGTTGTCCATGCTGATCGTGGGCGGCCAGCGGAGCCTGAGCGGCGCCATCGTGGGTGTGGTGGTCATCTCGACCCTGATCGAGATTCTGAATTCCCTGGAAGCCGGCATGGACGTTGGCGTCGCCGTGCTCTCGGTGCCGATCGGCGCGCAGGAGCTCACCATCGCAGGCCTCATGATCATTATCCTGATCTTCCGTCCCGACGGGATCATGGGCGGGCGGGAGATCCCGTGGCCCTTCGGCAAGGCCGGACGGATCGTGAGAGACCCGGGCGCGGTCGAAGCTGAGGGCGACCCCTTGCGGCGGGGCGTCGCGCAGCGGGACGGTGCGCCATGATGAACCGGCTCGCGCGCAGATTACGGCCCGCGAAGCCCGGAGCGGCGACCCTGGCCGTGGCCGGCACGGCCGAGGACACGCTGGAGGCCTTCGACGTCACGGTCCACTTCGAGGGGCTCGCGGCCGTCGACGGCGTCTCGATCTCGATGAGGAACGGCGAGGTCTTCGGGCTCATCGGCCCGAACGGCGCCGGCAAGACCACGCTGGTCAACGTGCTCACCGGCTTCCAGCGGCCGACGCGGGGGCGGGTCGTCCTCGGCGGCGAGGACGTGACCGGGCTTTCGGCCCACGAGCTGGGACGGCGCGGCCTGGCGCGGACCTTCCAGGCGGTCAGGCTCTTCCGCGACATGCCGGTGATCGAGAACCTGGAGGCCGCGGCCGTGGGCACCGGGCTCGGCCGCCGCGAGGCCGCCCGCCGCGCTTCGCGAATCCTCGCCTGGATGAAGTTCGCGCACCGGGCCGACGACTGGGCCGACACGCTGCCCTATGGCGACGAGCGCCGGGTCGGCATCGGCCGCGCCCTCGCCATGGCACCCCGCTTCGTCCTGCTGGACGAGCCGGCGGCGGGCCTGAGCGACGCCGAGTGCGACGAGCTTATGGGGCTGATTGCCGAGATTCCCAGGGTCTTCGGCTGCGGCGTGCTGCTGATCGAGCACAACATGCGCGTCATCATGGGCGCCTGCCATCGCATCCACGTGATCGAGAGCGGACGCACCGTGGCCGAAGGGCCGCCGGACGAAATCCAGGCGAACCCCGACGTGCTGCGCGCCTACCTGGGGACGAAATCGCCCAATGCTTGAGGTAGAGGACCAGCACATCCGCTACCGGCGGCTGCGCGACGCGGGCATCACGCTGCTCGTGGTCGAGCAGAGAACCCAACGCGCCCGCTTCTGAGCGCCTGGCCGAGCGGAGCTACCGGGCGAACGCCCGCTTTCTCCGCCGCCTCGAATTGTCGTAAACCGGGCGCGAACACCAATCCACGACGAAAAGGAACATCCGCCATGTCAGATTCCGCCCTCCTCGTGCTGCACTTCCAAAACGGCGTCGCCCATCCCGATGGCGTCTGGGGCAAGTACCTCCATACGCAAGTGGAGAAGAACGGATCGGTCGGCAACGCGCGGCGCGCGCTCGAGACCGCGCGGCAGCGCGGCATGCTGGTGATCTACGTGAACATCGCCTGGCGTCCCGGCTTCCCCGAGCTTCCCGACGACACCTGCGGCCTCCTCAAGGAGGCGAAGGACAACAACGAGTGCCTCGTCGGCTCCTGGGGCGCGGATGTGATTGACGAACTCAAGCCCGAGGGCAACGAGATCATCGTCATCAACTTCGGCTCCGACAGCTTCGAGGGCACCGACCTCGACCTGATTCTCAGGAACAGGGGGGTCAAGAGGGTCTACGTCGTCGGCCAGTGCATCGAGCACGTGGTGGCGACGACGGTGAAGCGCGCCGTCAACATGGGGTACTCCGCGAGCGTCCTGAAGGACTGCACCAGCGGCTTCACCGACCAGAACTACGACGCCATGGTGGAGATCCTGCCGCTCTACGCCGACCTGATCACGGCGGACGACTTCGTCGGCATGAACTGATCCGCCCGGCCGCGCCGCGCGTCCCGCGATGCAGGCCGTGACCCCGGTGAGACATGCGGGCTGGAGCAAGACCCGACCCCGGCCCGCAGACGCCCCCATGGGGCATCTTGCCTTTGCCCGTAGTCTTGCCATGTGGAAGTCGCTCCGGATCACGATGTGAAGCGCCGGTTCCGGGAGACGGAGGCGTCTTGGTGCAAGCGCAAGAGCTTCAGCGCTCAGCAATGGTTTCGCGGCTAGGCGATGATCAAAATTGAATTATGTGAAGAGATTTCCAAAGACACGTGATGCTGGCAACGGCCCGGAACCATGCCCCGTCGGACCATGCAATATCGCTATATCACCATACCTTGAATGAATGACTGGCGTCGGTTAGGTAGCAAAGAAGACTTCAGTATTGGACAAACGAGGCGGAGCGCCCCAACACGGCCGCCTCGTCTCCAACTGAACGATGGACGGTCGCCATCGCTGTGCCACGCCGAAGACTCGTCGGCCTCCATCTGCCGGATTGTGGAAGGCCAAACAATGCCGATCAGCCCGCGCAGGTATATTCCTGCATCAATCGTCGCGCTCGCTTGCATGGCAAGTTTATTGCTCCCATCCAAACTGGCAGAGTCTCAAGAAACCGATCGCCAGATATGCCTGGAAGCAACCTCGTGTGCCTCTGAAATTTTCGACGCTGCGGTAGAACAACGCATCATCAGTGCGTTTGAAGCAGACAAAGCCAAGAGAGACATTTCTGAACTGCTGGCGCGCGCGGAAGCGGATGAAGGAGGCAGAGACGCAGCCAAGATCTTCAACATGTGTGCAGTCCTGTACCCAAGGGTTATCGGTCAGCTGCGATTCGGCCAAGATATTCCAACCGGGGTGGCGTGCGCGGAGCAATACATCAAGTAGTGTCAGAAATGCTCCCGTGCCCCGAAGGGTCGCGGCCTGGATCGGGCTGCAGGCTGAGGGCGCGGGTCGGGCTCAGATCGTCTCTATGCTCGTCTCCGCGATGAGGCGGTTGATCGCGCGGCGCTGGTCCTGCGCCTCGTCCACGGAGACGGCGCGGAAGCGGTAGACGTCCCCCGGCTTCGACTGCGCGAGCTTCCAGAACGCCGCGGACGGTACGGTGTAGGGGTTGATGAAGCCGCCCGTGCTCGGCCCGTCGTTGACCAGGATGATCGGCGTCTGGCCGCAGAGATTGACGGCGCCCACCGGATAGCCGTGGTCGAGGATGTTCGACGGATCCTCGCCATGCTCGGAGCGCTTGTTTGTCGCTTTCTCCGCAAAGCTCCAGGCCGGGCCTGAGAGGCGGAAGCCGGTGCGGTTGCTCCGCGTCTGCACGGTCCACTCGCTCTCCAGGAACATGCGGTGGCCGGCCTCGTCGATCCAGTCGTCGTTGGGGCCGGGTACGGCCTCCATCTGCCACACGCGCTCAGCCGTGAGCGGCGGGCGGCATTCCTCCCGCACGCGCCGGCTGGGGGTGCCGGCGCCGTCGCCGAGCGGCAGGCTCTGCCCGGCCCGCAGCGCATGGCCGTCGAGCCCGCCGATCCCGGCCTGGTGGAAGGTCGCGCGCGAGCCCAGCACCGGTGACGTGTCGATGCCGCCGGCGATGGCGAGATAGGCGCGGGCGCCGAGCCGCGCGAAGCGGAACGCCAGCGTCTGCCCGGCGCGGACGGCAAAACTCTCCCACAGCGGCGCCGGCGCGTTGTCCAGCGTAGGCTGCATGTCGGCGCCGGTGACGGCGACGACGGCATCCCTGCCGAAGCGGAGCGTCGGGCCGGTGAACTGGCATTCGAGGCCGGCGGTGCCTTGCGCGTTGCCGACCAGGAGGTTGGCGAGGCGGAACGACCAGTCGTCCATCGGCCCTGAGAACGGAAAGCCCTGCTCCCAGTAGCCGATGCGCCCCGGCCAGTCCTGCACCGTGGTCTCCAGACCGGGCTTGATCACCTCCAGCACGGTCAGAACCTCACCGCCTCGTCGATGGTGCCGAGCCATCGGTGGTAGTTGCTGATGGAGAAGCGCTGGTACTCGGCCACGTTGTGCAGGTAGGTGCCGGCCTCCACCTGGGCCGCGACGTGGTCGTATTCGTCGGCGCTCGCCGGGATGAAGCGCACGCGGTCGCCAGGCCGGAAGAGGGCGAGGCTCTCGGCGAATGCCGCGAGCCGTTGCGCGGGGTCCCAGATCGGCACCGGCGTGCGCGCGATCATCTGATAGCCGCCCGGCGTGCGGTCCGGATAGATCGAGCAGAGCGCGCCGCCGATGCCGATGGTGCCCTTGTAGGTCCACGTGCGCGGCGGGTCGTACTTGGGCGCGGTGAGCCGGCAGCGGGGGTCGAGCGGCATCAGCGAGACCAGGCCCGGATAGAAGCCCAGCGCGGCGACCCAGTAGTCGGTGCCGGAATGGACGCGGGCGAGCTGGGCGAGATCGGCGAGGCCGTTGAGCCGTGCCACCAGCTCCGGGTCCCGCTCCTTGGGCGCGATCTTGGCGCAGTAGTCGTCCCAGCACTCGCGCGTCCACGGGTCGAAATAGCGGATCGGCAGGTAGAAGATGCGGCTGTCGAGCTCCAAGCCGTCGAGCGGGCCGACGGCGTGGAAGACCGCCGTCACCTCGGTCACGACATCGGCGTAGGCGATGCGCTCGAAGTCGTAGCTGATCATGATCGAGGTGAGCTCGGGCACGATCTCGACGATCCCGGCGGGGCCCTGCTCGCGAATCAGGCGGGAGACGCTGTGCACGCGGAAGTTGAGATCGAAGCTCATCTCGTCGCCGAGCTCCATCTCGATGAAGCGGTCGCCGCCGGGCCTGAAGACCGGCTCAGAGAAGATCATGCGTCGACCCAGGGCGGGTCGCGGAAATTGTCCCAGGTCGCGCCGATGCCGGCGTCGACCGGTATGGCGGCGCCGGTGATGCCGGTCGCCAGCGGCGAGGCGACGTAGGCGATGGCGGACGCGATGTCGCGGGAGGTGAGGACGCGCCCGAGCGGGTGGCGGTCGGCATAGGAGCGGAGCACTTCGTCCCCGTTGGGGATGGTGGCGAGGCGGCCTTCGAGCAGCGGGGTGAAGGTGACGCTCGGGCAGACGCAGTTCACCGTGACGCCGTCCCGCGCGAGATCGAGGGCGGCGGCGCGCGCCAGGTTCAGCAGCGCGCCCTTGGACGTGCAGTAGGAGAACATGCCGTGCTCGGCCTGCAACCCGTCCAGGCTGGAGAGCAGCACGATGGCGCCGTGGCGGCGCGGGCGCATGTGGCGCGCGGCCTCGCGCGTGACGAGGAAGGAACCGCGCACGTTGACCCCCATCACGTGCTCGAAGTCCTCGACCGGGGTGTCGAACACCGGGCCGCCTTCGCCGAGCACGCCGGCGCAGGCGATGGCCGCGTCGATATCGCCCAGCGTGCGCCGCGTCGCCTCGAAGGCATCGATGACGGTCTGCTCGTCGCCGGTATCGCCCTCGATGGCGAGCGCCCGCCGGCCGATCCCCTCGATGCGCTCGGCGGCCGCGGCCGCAGCCCCCGGCGTCCAGTCGAGCACGGCGACGTCGGCGCCGAGGTCGGCCAGCGTAAGCGCCGTCTCGAGGCCGATGCCCGAGCCGCCGCCGGTGACGAACGCGGTCCTGCCCTGGTGGGAAAGGCCGGGATGGGTCGCTCGCTCTGTCATTGCTCTGCATCCTTGCCGATGGTGCCGTGATGGGTCGGCGCGCCGCCGCCGGGCACGCGCAAGCGCCATAGCTGGCCGTTGTAGTTCGGCTCCGCGCTCACGGCGAGAACCCCGGCGTCGGTCACCCACATGATCTCGCCGTCGAAGACGCAGTTCGTCGGCGCCCCGCCGCAGGCGATGAAGCCGTCCACCGTGCCGTCGGGCCGGAGCACGTGCATCCCGCCGGCGACGAGGTCGGTCACGTAGAGGCGGCCGTCGGCGCCGACGGTCATGCCGTCCGGGATGGGGTTCTCGCCCGGCAAGCGGCCGAGGTCCTCCCTGCTGCCGTCGGGCCGCAGGCGGCCGACGTGGCCGGTATAGGATTCGTCCCACACGATGGAGCCGTCGGCCTCGACGGCGACCCCGTTGGGGAAGACGGGCTCGGGAAAGTCGACGAGCAGGCTCGTGCGCCCGTCCGGCGTGATGGCAAAGATGTAGCTCGGGTCCGGGTCGTCCGGGTTGTAGGTGCCGGGGTCGGTGAAGATCAGCCGGCCGTCGGCGTGGAAGACAAGGTCGTTGGGGCCGTTCAACGAAACACCCGCAATCTCCGTGACCAGGATCTCGGCCGCGCCGCCCTCCCGCACGCGCTGGATCGAGGGCGCGGTCATCTCCGCTGCGCGCCAGGGGCCGACGGTGCCGCCGTTCTGACAGACGTAGAGCGCGCCGTCGCCGCCGAGGACGCAGGCGTTGGGCGCGCCCGCGGTGTAAGCGAACCGGCGCGTCCCGCCGCCAGCCTCGGCCAGCGTGAGCTGGCTGCGGTAGCTCTCGACGAAGACCACGCTGCCGTCGGGCCGGACGGTCGGCCCTTCCGGCCAGCCGAGGCCGGAGGCGACGAGAACGGGCGTTTCTCCGCTGTTCATTTCACGGCTCCTGCTGTCAGTCCGCGCACGATGTAGCGCTGCACGAAGATGGAGAAAATCAGGATCGGCACCACCGTCACCACGCCCACTGCGGCTGCGATGTTCCAGTCGATCGGCCGCTGCGCGCTGACCAGCGTGGCCGCGCCCAGCGCGATGGTCTGGAATTCGCGCGAGTCGATGACGTAGAGCGCCACCAGAAACTCGTTCCAGATGAAGATCGCGCCGAACAGCGACGCCGTCACCAGCCCCGGCCGCACCATGGGCAGCATCACGCGCCACAGCACCTCGAAGCGGGTGCAGCCGTCCATGATCGCGGCGTCGTCGATCTCCTGCGGGATCTCGTCGAAGAACCCGATCATGATCCAGACCACGAGCGGCAGGGAGAACGCGATGTAGGGGAGGATCAGCCCCAGGTAGCTGTCGTGCGTGCCCACCCACTGCATCATCAGGAACAGCGGGATCGCGATGGCGACCGGCGGCATGAAGCGCATGCTCAGGATGGTGAACGCGAGGTTCTCGTTGCCGCGAAAGCGGAAGCGGGAGAAGGCGTAGGCTGCCGGTGTCGCGATCACGAGCACCAGCACCGTGGTGGCTCCCACCACGACGATCGAATTGACGGTGAACTCCAGCATGCCCTGGCTGAACAGGACTTCGTCGTAGTTCTTCTCGATCCGCGACCACTTGAAGTCGAGCGTCGGCGGCACCTGGGCCAGGATCTCGATGCGCTTCTTGGTCGAGAGAACCGCGAGATAGACGATGGGCGCGATGCCGGCGAGCCCCAGCATGATCAGCACCAGATAGGCGAACGCCCTGCCAATTCGCCGCTTCATTTCGCATACCCCGGCCGTATCTGGACGAAGCGCAGCAGGACGATCGTGCCCACCGCGAGGATCAGCAGCATCATGTACGAAACCGCGGCAGCGTAACCGTAGTTCTGCCACTGGAAGCCGTTCTGGAACGAGAAGAAGCTCAGCGTCGTCGTGCTGCGCGCCGGCCCGCCGTAGCTCAACCCGAAGATGAGGTCGAAGGAGCGGAACGAATCAACCGCGCGGAAGACCGCCGCGAAAATGATCGCCGGCATGAGGAGCGGCAACGTGACGAAGCGGAACGTGGCGAGCGGCTTGGCGCCGTCGACGATGGCGGCCTCGAACACCTCCTGCGGCAGCGCCTGCAGGCGCGCATAGACGATGATGAAGACGAAGGGCGTCCACTGCCAGGATTCGACGAGGATGAGCGTCGGCATGGCCATCTCGATCGAGCCGAACCAGTTCGGCGGCTCCAGGCCGACCGCCGCGATGCACCAGTTGATCAGCCCCCAGTCCGGGTTGAGCAACGCCCGCCACATCACGCCCACGACGATGGGCGTGATCAGCATGGGCAGCACGAGGATGCCGCGCACGAGCCAGGCGCCCCTGAGGTGCAGGTTGAAGAACATCGCGAGTGCCACGCCGAGCACGACCTGGATTGCCAGCGAGGCGCCGACCATGACCGCGCTGTTCTTGGTCGCGTTCCAGAAGTGCGGGTCGCGCAGCAGGTCGCCGTAGTTCCTGAGGCCGACCCAGTCTCCGGTGCCTGCTGCCGCGGTCAGGTCCGTGAACGAGAGCCGCAGGCTGTAAAAGAGCGGAAAGATCGCGAACGCCGCGAGATAGAGCAGGGTCGGCGCGAGGAGCAGCCATACGACTGTCCCCGGCCGATCCAGCTTCCCCAGCTTGGTGCCGAGCCGCTCGCGACTGGCGGGAGTCATCCCCCGATCGGGTTATGCGCGGTGTCGGTTTCTCTCCCGCCTATGCCAGGTGTCCCGCCTTGCGCAGAACGTCTTCCCACTGGGCCTGCACGTTGTCGCACGCGGTCTTGGCGTCCTGCGCGCCGATGAGCGCCGCGTTGAACTCGACGTTCATCATGGCGTTCATCTGGAAGAACTCCGGAATGCGCGACGTCGGGATGGTGACCGCGTTCTCGATCGCCGACAGCGCGTGCTCCAGATAGGGGAACTTCTCGAGCAGCTCCGGATCCTTGAACGCCGATGTCCGGTTGGCGTCGATGTTGTAGGCCTCGATCGAGTGGCGGTTGATCCGCTTGTTGGTGATCCAGGTCAGCGCCCGCCAGGCGGCGTTCCTCTTGGCGGGATCGACGTTCGCAGGAATGCCGACCCCCCAGCCACCCTGGATCGCTCTCGGAGTCTGTCCCGGCCCCGCCGGCACGTGCGCGGTCCCCGTCACGTCGGCCACCAGCGAGTTCTCCTCGTTGAGCACCGGCCCGGCAATGGTCGACCAGAAGATCATCTGCGCGATCCTGCCGGTGGAGAAGCCGTCGACGTTCTCGGCGAAGCCGTACTGCGTGACGTTCTTCGGCGCATACGGCAGGGAATCGATGAGCATCTGCAGCGCGTTGATGCCCTCGGCCGAGTTGATCTGCGGCGTGAAGTTCTTCTCGTTTGGGTCGCCGCTCATCAGGCTGCCGCCGGTGGTGATGAAGCGCGTGTACCAGTCCACCGTGGCGAGCGAGAAATCGTTGGCGCCGATGAAGCTGCATCCGGCCACGTCGTCGCTGTGCAACGCCTGGGCGGCCGCCATGAACTCGTCCCAGGTGCTCGCCGGCTGAAGCCCGGCCTCCTCGAACAGGTCCTTGCGGTAGAAGTAGATGACCGAGCCGGAATGGAGACCGGGAATGCCGTAGACGTCGGTGCCCTTGCCGACCGTTCCCGTCGCCATGTCGTAGTAGCCGACATTCCTCATGGCGGCAGGAATGAAGTCGTCGAAGTCCCAGTCCGGCGGCGTCTCGGCCGGGTCGTCGATGAGATCGTTGAGCTGCGAGAAGTAGCCGCCGCCTACCTGCTGCGTGGTGAGGAACCCGAGATACATGATCAGCTCGAACGCCGACTGCTCTCCCGTCAGGTTCTGCAGAGTCTTCTCGATCAGCGGACCGAGCGCAGGCGCCGAGACCACCAGGTCTATTCCGGTCTCCGCCTTCATCTCGGGCAGGAGATCGTCGAGCGCCCGGTGATCGTTCTCGTCGCCGGTCATGAGGATGTTGATCTCGGTCCCGGCATATTTCATCGGGTCGTAGTCGGCGGCGAACGCTTGCCGTGCGCCCACCAGGCCGGGAAGCGCTGCGGCAGTGACGCCGGCCGCGCCTGCGCCCTTGATGACTTGACGGCGATTCACCCCGCCGCGTGCGCTCTTGCTCGGATCGCCCGTCCGGCCAGACGTGGTCTTCTTGGCCATGATGTCCTCCCCTTGGATTCTTGTAGTCGGCGCTTGTGCACCGCTCATGGCGAACGCTATCACCGAAAGAACAGGGGAGTCACCCGATTGCGCCGCACAGACCATGACCGTGGCGAGAAAAGCGGGTTGGTGTCCTGTTTCTGAAGTTACTTTGCGCACGGTCGGGACGGTGAACGATCTCTCCGACCGCGCCTCTCTCTCACGTCGTCATGCCCGGACTTGTTCCGGGCATCCACGTTCTTTTCCTCTGTTGCACGAAAAACTCGTGGATGGCCGGGACGAGCCCGGCCATGACGAGCGGGGAGTATGGCGGAACGGATGGAAACTTCCGGAAAGGGTGTCTACGCGGTCATGTAACCGTCGTCGCACACGATCGTGTGCCCGGTCACCAGCTCCGACGCGTCGCTCGCGAGGAAGATGGCAGCCCTGATCAGCTCGCGCGGCCGGTCAGGTCGAAAATGTCGCGCGCGTCGCCGAGCGGGACGCTGGCTTCATCCGAGGACATCGGCACCTCCGGAACGCGAGAGGAATGGGAGCGATCGGTCGGCGCGCCGCCTGGCATTTCCGTCGCAGGACGGTACCCATCGCAACCGAAAGCCTGTATCAAGCGATGGATCGGCGACGGTAGTCAGACGCTCCGGCGTGGTCAATGCGCCGGAGCGCGTCGCTGCTGGATAGGGACTCCCGATGGGCGCGATCGGGCTGAGCGGGATCAGGAAGGTCTTTCCGGACGGCACGGTGGCCGTCAACGACGTGGACCTCGAAATCGACGACGGCGAGTTCGTCGTGTTCGTGGGGCCGTCGGGCTGCGGCAAGACGACCCTGCTGCGGCTGATCTCCGGACTCGAAACCGCCACTGCCGGCCAGCTCCGCTTCGACGGCCAGGTCATCAACGATGTCTCGCCGCGCGAGCGCAACATGGCCATGGTCTTTCAGAACTACGCCCTCTATCCGCACATGACCGTGCGCCAGAACATCGCCTTTGCGCTCCGCGTGCGAAAGTTCCGGCAGTCGGAAATCGACGAGAGGGTGGGCGAGGCGGCCCGAATTCTCGACCTCGCCGAGCTTCTGGAGCGCAAGCCGAAACAGCTTTCCGGCGGCCAGCGGCAACGCGTGGCCATGGGGCGGGCGATCGTCCGCCATCCGGGCGCCTTCCTTCTCGACGAGCCGCTCTCCAACCTGGATGCCAAGCTCAGGGTGCAGTTGCGGACCGAGCTGCGGCGCCTCCACGAGAGGCTCGGCGTGACCACGATCCACGTCACCCACGACCAGGTGGAGGCGATGACGCTGGGCGACCGCGTCGCCATATTCTCGGAGGGCTCGCTTCAGCAATACGACACGCCCCAGACGCTCTACCGCCGGCCGGCCAACATCTTCGTGGCCGGCTTCATCGGCAGCCCCTCCATGAACTTCGTCGAAGCCGGGCTTGTGGAGAGCGGAGCCGGGACGACGGTGTCGGTCGGAGGCGCCGAACTCGCGCTGGGCCCGCAGGCGGCCGGCGGCGGGGCAGGGCCAGGCGGCAGGGTTCACCTGGGATTCCGGCCCGAGCATCTGGGATGGCGACGCGCCGGCGATGGTTCGCCGGGCGCCTTGCAGGCCCGCGTCGAGCTCATCGAGTACGTCGAGCCCGAGGCCTATGTCTCCGCGTCTCTGGTCGACCCGGCCATCGTCATCCGCACTGCCGACGAGCTGGTCGGCGGAAGCTCCGACGACAAGGGCGGACTGGCAGGCGACGATGCGCGGTTTCTGACGCTGCGGGTGTCGGCGGACCATGTGCCGGACCGGGGAGAGACGATCGACCTCGTCGTAGACGGCGATCGCGTCTCTCTGTTCGACATCGCGAGCGGCGAAAACCTCGGTCGGTACGCCTAGCCACGGCGCGACGCAGGCCTTGCCTTGCTTGGCCTCCGGCCCATGACGCATACTCGCCGGCCGTGAGCCGGCGCCGGCGGCGCGATACCGCCGCGCGGCGTCCCGCAAGCCACTCAGGGAGATTACGATGCAACCGAGAACTGTTCTGGCGGCCGGCGTCCTCGGCGCGGTCGGCGTGGCCATGGCCATGCCCGCCTTCGCGGAGACGGACTACGTCGCGAAGTACGGGATCAAGCAGGACCATCCCGGTATCTGTTCCTACGAGGCGACCGACGCGAAGGACTACACCGGGCATGAGATCACCATTCTGACCCACGCCGTGCCCGTGATGGGCGAGCCGGTGGCGCTGCACTCGAAGCAATTCGAGGAGCTGACCGGCGGCACGGTCAACGTCGTGCACGCCCCCTTCGGCGAGCTCTACCAGAAGGTGATGATCCCCTTCCAGACGGGCCAGCACGTCTATGACATCGTCTACGGCGGGTCTTACTGGATCGGCGACTGGGCGCCGCACCTGGCAGCCGTGCCCCAGAAATATCTCGACACCGACGAGATGAAGGACATCACGCCGGCCTATCAGGGTGTCGCGAGCTGGAACGGCCAGCGCCTGCAGTACACCTTCGACGGCGACCGCAACTACTTCAAGTACATCCTGCCGCCCTTCGAGGACGCCGACAACCAGGCCAAGTTCAAGGCCGAGTACGGCCGCGATCTCGCGGTGCCGACGACCTGGGAGGAATACGCCGAGGTCGCCACCTTCTTCAGCGGCTGGGACTGGGACGGCGACGGCGAGCTGGAGTACGGCTCGACCGAGATCGTCAAGCGCGACGACGTGGCCTTCGCCAACTTCATCACCCGCGTCGCCTCCTACGCCAAGAACCCCAACGTCACCGGCGGCTTCTGGTTCGATCTCGAGACCATGACCCCGCAGGTCAACAACCCGGGCTTCGTCAAGGGGCTCGAGATGTGGATGGACGCGCTCCGCTACATGCCGCCCGGCGGGATCAACTTCGGCATCGGCGAGGAGATCTTCTCCTGGGGCGGCGGTGAGTCGCTGATGAGCGTCACCTGGGACGACGCCTTCATCCAGGCGATGCAGCCGGATTCGCCGATCCGCAACAAGATCCGCGTCGGCACCGAGTACGGCCCCTCCATGGGCTCGCACAAGGTGTGGAACCGGGTCAGCGGCCAGTGGGACGAGTTCGAGACCCCCTCCGTCGCGCCCTACGTGACCTGGGGCTGGGGCGCCGGCGTCTCCAAGTACAGCGAAGAGCAGGAGATGGCGTTCGACTGGTTCTGCTTCTTCTCGAACTACGCCAACACCAACCACGACCTGCTGATCGGCCGCTTCGGCGTCAATCCCTTCCGCACCAGCCACATGGACCCGGACTATTGGGAGCAGGAGGCCGGCTGGGACCGCGCGGTGGCGGAGAGCTTCACCGTCATGCTGCAGGGCATGGACACGAGCACCAACCGGGTCTTCGACCTGCGCGTGCCGGGCGTCAATCAGTTCTACACCGCCATGATGGCGAGCGTCGCCAAGGCGATGGCGGGCGAGATGACGGCCCAGGACGCGCTCGACGAGGTCGCCGAGGAATGGACGCGCATCGCCGACCGCATCGGCGTCGACGTCATCCGCGATGCCTACAAGAACGTGGTTGCACTCGAAGACAACGTCTCGCTGGATCAGGTCCAATAGGACAGGCTTTGATCGAGGCCGACCGCGCGGTCGGCATCTGGAGACAAACGTGGAGACCGGCGGGCTGAGGCCCGCCGGTCGTTCTTCGCGCGGCCATGCTCGATTCCCGCTACAAGCACATCTTCCTGCTTCCGGCGCTTCTCGCGCTGGTCGCGATCATCATCTTTCCGCTCATCTACACGGTGCGCCTCAGCCTCTCCGGCTGGGACGTGAACTTTCCCGAACTCGACTACATCGGCTGGGACAACTACGCCCGCGCCATCACCGACGGGCGCTTCTGGGATTCCATGGGCACCCTCTACCTGATGGTGCTCCTCTGCGTCGTCTTCGAGTACCTGCTGGGATTCGGGCTCGCGCTCCTGCTCTGGAAGGAGGTGAAGGCCGGGCGCTTCTTCCGCGTGCTCTTCATCGTGCCGATGTGCGTGACGCCGGTGGTGATGGCGGTGGTCTGGCGCACCATCTTCCACGAGACGCTGGGGCCCATGAACGACGTGCTGAGCTGGTTCGGCATCCCGGGCGTGCCCTGGCTCAGCAAGTCCGGCCCCGCCTTCGCCGCGGTCGTCATCATCGACGTCTGGCAGTGGACCTCCTTCATGTTCATCCTGCTGCTGGCGGGGCTGATGTCGCTCCCGCGCGAGCCCTACGAGGCGGCCCAGATCGACGGCGCCGGGCCGATCCGCACCTTCGTCCACGTGACCTTCCCGCTGATGGCGCCGATCACGCTGGGCGCGCTCATCATCCGTCTGATCGAATCCTCCAAGCTGATGGAGACCATCTATGCGCTGACCTCCGGCGGGCCGGGTTCGTCGACCGAGACCACGAGCTACCTGCTCTACATCCGGGGCCTGCGCGAGTTCCAGATCGGCTACACCGCCTCGCTCTCGATCATCTACCTCGCGATCATGATCATCGCGCTCACCATCTTCGCCCGCTCCCTGAGCCGCCTCATGATCGGCCGGCAGGGGCCGGTGCGGGTATGAGCGGGCGCGCGAGCCGGTGTGGGGCGGCCTCATGACCGGGCGGAGGGCCGACCTCTACCGCGTGCTCAAGTACGCGGCGCTCATCGCCTGGGCGATCTTCGTGGTGGCGCCCTTCCTCTGGGCGCTGTCCACCTCGTTCAAGAGCGACCCCGGCGTGGTGGGTGGCGCGACCTACATCCCCTTCCTCGAATACGAGCCCACAGTGGACGGCTGGACCGCGCTCTTCCGCGACACCAGCTCCGGCGGGATCAGCATGCAGGGGCCGTACCTCTCCAGCCTTGTCGTGAGCCTGATCTCGACCTCGATCGCGCTCTTCCTCGGCACGCTCGCGGCCTACGGGCTCTCGCGCTTCACCTTCC
>JAPPHR010000006.1 GCA_028820995.1 Rhodospirillales bacterium | reverse complement strand
CCACAGCCAAATCGTTCATAATCGAAATCCGACCCCAAAGTCCGACAGACTGTTATCCCACTTAATCCCACTCAATCCCGCTGAATCCCGGCGAATCCCGCAGAAAATTATTGTGTTATCCCATTGGGACGGCGGAACCGGACCGCGATTGTGGCCAAGACTCCGGGGTACCCCCACAGCCGCCGGGTGGTGAGCCAGGCACCGCCGTCCATTGGTGCAGTCCGCCCTTGCAGCCGCGCGCGATTTCTCTCTAATGGGCGGCTCTCCGGGTGAGCGAAGGGGGCGACGATGAGCAGGCCATACGCGCTGGTGATTCGCGGCGGCACGGTGGTGGACGGCTCTGGAGGCGAGCCCTGCGAGGCCGATGTCGCGATCGCGGGCGGGCTGGTGGCGGCGGTCGGCCCCAATCTCGGTTCGGGCGACGAGGAGATCGACGCGCGCGGCTTGATCGTGACGCCGGGCTTCATCGACCCCCACACGCACTACGACGCGCAGGCCACCTGGAGCAGCCGGATCACGCCGTCGTCCTGGAACGGCGTCACCACCGCGATGATCGGCAATTGCGGCGTGGGCTTTGCGCCCTGCCGGCCCGACCAGCGGGAGACGCTGGTGGAGTTCATGGAAGGGGTCGAGGACATTCCCGGTGCGGTGCTGGACGAAGGGCTGCCGTGGACCTGGCAGAGCTTCGAGCAATACATGGATGCGCTCGACGCAAGGCCCTACGACCTCGACATCGCGGCGCAGGTGCCGCACTCGCCGGTGCGCGTCTTCGTCATGGGCCAGCGCGGCGTGGAGCGCGAGCCCGCGACGCCGGAAGACAACGCGGCCATGGCGCAGCTTGCGGCGGCGGGCGTGCGGGCCGGCGCTCTGGGTTTCTCCACCTCGCGCACGCTCAACCACAAGACGCTGGACGGCCGCCCGATCCCGACGCTGACAGCGGCCGAGGACGAGTTGACGGCCATCGGCGTTGCCATGGGCACGGTCGGCGCCGGCTGGCTGCAGGTGATCTCGGACTTCAAGGAGCTCGACGAGGAGTTCGCCATGCTGCGCCGCGTGGTCGAGCGCAGCCGGCGGCCGATGGCGATCACCATCCTGCAGAACGACCGCGCGCCGGACGGCTGGCGCCGCCTCCTCGCCCACATCGCCGATGCCAACCGCGCGGGCCTGCCCATGATCGGCCAGACGCTCACCCGCGCCACCGGAGTCCTGCTCGGCTTCGAGATTTCGATAAACCCCTTCTCCGGCCGGCCGAGCTGGGAGGCGATCGCCCATCTGCCGCTCACGGAGAAATTGGAGATCCTGCGGCAGCCAGAGTTCCGCGCCCGCCTCTTCACCGAGGAATGCGCGGACGCGTTCGTCGCCAAGCGAGTCTTGCGCTGGGACCGGCTCTACCCGCTGGGCACGCCGCCCAACTACGAGCCGTCGGCCGAGCAGAGCGTCGCCGCCATCGCCGCGCGCGAGGGGCGGACGCCCGAGGACGTGGCCTACGATTACCTGCTGGAGCAGGGCGGCAAGGCGATGCTCTACCGGCCGGTCAGCAACTACACGGAAGGCTCTCTCGACGCGGTGGGCGAGATGCTGCGGCACCCGCACACGCTGGTGAGCCTGGGCGACGGCGGCGCCCATGTGGGCATGCTGTGCGATGCGAGCGCGTTCACCTACATGCTGAGCCACTGGGTGCGCGATCGGGCGGCGGGCGAGCGGATGCCGCTGCCGTGGGCAGTCAAGCGCATGACCCGCGACAACGCGGTGGCGCTCGGCCTCGAGGACCGCGGGCTGCTCCGGCCCGGCTACAAGGCCGACCTCAACGTGATCGACCTCGATGGACTGACGCTGCAATGCCCGGAGCCGGTCTACGATCTGCCGGGCGGCGGGCGGCGACTCATCCAGCGGGCCGAGGGTTACGCCGCGACGGTGCTCTCCGGCGTTCCGGTCTATCGCGACGGCGAGGCGACCGGCGCGCTCCCCGGCCGCCTGCTGCGGGGCCCGCAGGCCGGCCCACGGGCGGGCGCTGCCGGATAAGGCCGGCATGCCCGCCTAGCGCTCGCGGTGAGGGGAGACTATTCCGCGGCGCTCGAAAACGCGTGGGTAAACTGATCCGTCTCGGTGGAGCCCGCCATGGCGGCCGTCGAGGCGGTACCGCCGGAAACAGCCGTGCTCACGGCGTCGAAGTAGGCCGCGCCGACCTCATGCTGGTGGCGGGTCGCCGTGTAGCCTGTGGGCTCGGACGCGAACTCGGCCTCCTGAAGCACCGAGTAGGCGGCCATGCCGCGGTCGCGGTATTGCCGCGCCAGCTCGAACATGCCGTGGTTGAGGCTGTGGAACCCGGCGAGGGTGACGAACTGGAACTTGTAGCCCATGGCGCCGAGCTCGCGCTGGAAGCGGGCGATGGTGCGCTCGTCGAGATTGCCCTGCCAGTTGAACGAGGGCGAGCAGTTGTAGGCGAGCATCTTGTCGGGGAACTCGCGGTGCATCGCCTCCGCAAAGGTCCGCGCCTGGGCGAGATCGGGGGTCGAAGTCTCCATCCACAGGAGGTCGGCGTAGGGCGCGAAGGCGAGGCCGCGGGCGATGCAGCGCGCCATGCCCTCGCCGTCCCGCAAGCGGTGGAAGCCTTCCGCCGTGCGCTCGCCGGTGATGAAGGGCCGGTCGCGCTCGTCGATGTCGCTGGTGATGAGCTTGGCGCTGTCCGCGTCGGTCCTTGCGACGAGCACGGTCGCCGTGCCGCAGACGTCGGCCGCAAGCCGCGCCGCGCTCAGGTTGCGGATGTGCGCCTGGGTCGGAATCAGCACCTTGCCGCCCATGTGGCCGCACTTCTTCTCGGACGCGAGCTGGTCCTCGAAGTGAATGCCGCCGACACCGGCTTCAATGTAGGCCTTGGCGATCTCGAAGGCGTTGAGCGGCCCGCCGAATCCCGCCTCCGCGTCCGCCACGATCGGCGCGAACCACGACGTGACGCCGAAGCCGTCGACGCTGTCGATCTGGTCGGCGCGTTGCAGCGCGCGGTTGATGCGCCGCGCCAACGCCGGCCCGCTGTCGGCCGGGTAGAGGCTCTGATCGGGATAGGTGTGCCCGGCGCCGTTGGCATCCGCCGCCACCTGCCAGCCCGAGAGGTAGATCGCCTTGAGCCCGGCGCGGACCATCTGCACGGCCTGGCCGCCCGTCATCGCGCCGAGCGCGTGGACGTAGTCCTCGGTCTCGAGCAAATGCCAGAGCCGCTTGGCGGCATGCTCGGCGAGCGTATAGCGGATCGAAAGAGTCCCCCGCAGCGCTACTACCTGGTCGGCGCCGTAGTCGCGGCGAATGCCTGCGAAGCGTCCGTCAGGGGCGTCGTGGATCAGGGACTCGATCGATCTCGTACTCATTGCATCCTCCTCAATCGGCGGGGTCGCCATCGTGGATGGTGTTCAAGACGTCGTACGCGGGGAGCGTCAGGAAGGTGGGGAAGTCGTCTGCGGTCGCGACTTCGGTGAATATGGCGATCGCGTCGTCGAAGTGCCCGCCTTCGAAGCGGTCGTCGCCAAGGACTCTCTTGAGGGCTCCGATCTCTTCGGCCAGCAGCTGGTCCACCATTTCCCGGTCGATCGTGCAGCCGTCCGCGAGGCACGCACCGTGACGCAGCCATTGCCAGATCTGCGCGCGACAGATCTCGGCGGTCGCGGCGTCCTCCATCAGGTTGTAGAGCGGCACGGCGCCGCGGCCCGCAAGCCACGCCTCGATGTACTGGATGCCGACGCGGATGTTGTTGCGTAAGCCCTCCTCGGTGATCTCGCCTTCCGGCATGGCGATGAGGTCGGCCTCGGTCACCGTGACGTTGCCGAGCTGCAGCGAGACCTGGTTGGCCTCAGGCATCAGCCGGTCGAAGACCTCACTGGCGACCGGCACCAGCCCCGGATGGGCGACCCAGGTGCCGTCATGACCGTCGCCGGCCTCGCGCTCCTTGTCCGCGCGGACCTTGCCGAACGCCTGCTCGTTGGCCGCGTCGTCTCCCTTGACGGGGATCTGCGCCGCCATGCCGCCCATGGCGTGCGCGCCGCGCCGGTGGCAGGTCTTGATGAGGAGCCGGCTGTAGGCGCGCATGAAGGGCTGGGTCATGGTGACGAGGCCGCGATCCGGCAGCACGCAGTCGGCGCGGTTCCGGAAGGTCTTGATGACACTGAAGATGTAGTCCCAGCGCCCGCAATTGAGGCCGACGATGTGGTCCTTCAGCGCGTGCAGGATCTCGTCCATCTCGAACGCGGCCGTGATGGTCTCGATCAGCACCGTCGCCTTGATCGTGCAGATGGGGAGGTCGAGTTCCTCCTGGGCCGCGACGAACACGGCGTTCCAGAGCGCCGCCTCTTCGTAGTGCTCCATCTTGGGCAGGTAGAAGTAGGGGCCGGAGCCTCTGGCGCCGAGTTCCGCCGCGTTGTGGAAGAAGAAGAGGCCGAAGTCGAAGAGGCTCGCGGACACAGGCTCGCCATCGACCAGGAGGTGCGCTTCCTCCAGGTGCCAGCCGCGCGGTCGGACGATGAGGGTCGCGATTTCGTCGCCCAGCGCATACGACTTGCCGGACTTGGGGTCGGTCATGCCGATGGTGCGCCGCGCCGCATCGCGCAGATTGATCTGGCCGGCGATCATCGCCTCAAAGGTCGGCGACGCGGCGTCCTCGAAATCGGCCATGAAGCAGGACGCGCCGCAGTTGAGCGCGTTGATGATCATCTTGCGGTCGACCGGGCCGGTGATCTCCACCCGCCGGTCGGCAAGGTCGGCAGGCGTGCCGGCGATGGTCCAGTCGCTCTCGCGAATTGCCCTGGTCTCCGGCCGGAAGGCCGGGTTTTCGCCGGCGTCGATGCGGGCCTGGAACTCGGCACGGGCTGCGAGCAGACGCCGGCGCTCGGCGCCGAAGCGCCGCTCCAACATCGCGACAAAGGCCGAGGCCTCGGCGCTCAGGATCTCGTCGAGGCCGGGGATGGCGGGACCTGCGATCTCGACGCCGGTCTCCCAAGCCTCTTCCGCGTCCTTTCTACGGCTCTGCTGCATCGCGTGCTACTCCCTGCGTTTTGCATCGCAATACGACTTCAATGTCGCGCGATGAAGTGGGAAAGTCCATAACTTGCTGGAAAAAAACGTGTATTTCATTCATAGATTGTATGTGTATTAGTGTGATACTGTGAATTTAGTAAACTAGGGTGGGTGCGCACAAGGCGCATCGGGCATTGGCGAGAGGGGCGGGCCATGCAGGGCAAGGTGATGGCGGGCCAGAGAGTGCGCAGGCTTCGGCGCGAGCGCGGACTCACCCAGGCGCGCATGGCGGCGCAACTCGGAATCTCCACGAGCTACCTGAACCTGATCGAGCGCAGCCAGCGGCCCGTGACGGTTCCGTTCCTGCTCAAGCTCGGCCAGGCGTTCGACATCGATCTGCAACGCTTCGCGGAAGACGACGAGGGGCGTGTCACCGCCCAGTTGCGGGAGGTGTTCGGCGACCCGTTGTTTGCCCGAAGCCGCGTCGGCGATCAAGACATTCGCGACGCGGCCCAGGCGAGCCCGGGGCTCGGCGATGCCGTCATCCTCCTCTTCCGCGCCTACCGCGACCTCCTGGAAAACACGATGAACGAGGCGGAGGGCCTCGGCAGCGCCGGGGCTGACGGCACGGCGGCCGCGCCGGCCTCCTCGGCTCCGTCCGCCGCTATCCGAAGCGACGAGGTTCAGGACTTCATCCAGGCACGGTCCGGCTACTTCCCCGAGCTGGAGGACGCTGCCGATCAGCTCCGGGCCGACGAGAGCCTCGATCCCGACGGCCTCTACGAGGGGCTGCGCGCCGTGCTCACGCACGCCCACGGCCTCAAGGTCCGCGTCATGCCGGCGGACGTCATGCACGATCTGGTCCGGCGCTACGACCGCCACGGCAGGCGCGTGCTGCTCTCCGACGCGCTGGCGCCGGAAGAGCGCGTCTTCCAGCTTGCCCATCAGCTGGGGTTGCTCGGCTGGCACGAGCTCTTCGACGACATCGCCGACCGCTCGGGCCTCGAGGGAGAGGCGCGGCGCCTCCTCGCCATCGAACTGGCCGACTATTTCGCTGGCGCCTGCGTGATGCCCTACGAACGCTTCCATGCCGCCGCCGAGGCGCTCGACTACGACACCGATCTCCTCGGCCGGCGCTTCGGGGCGTCGTTCGAGCACGTCTGCCAGCGGCTCGTCGCCCTGCAGCGGCCCGGCGCCAAGGGCGTGCCGTTCTTCCTGGTCCACCTCGACTGCGCGGGCAACGTGCTGCGCCGGTTCGATGCCGGCGGCTTCCGCTTTGCGCGCTTCGGCGGTCTCTGCCCGCGCTGGGGCGTGCACCGCGCCTTCGGGACGGCGGGCGAGACCCGCCTCGACATCGTCGAGATGCCCGACGGCGCGCGCTTCCTCACCGTCGCGCGCGCGGTGGCGCGGCCGGGCGCCGGCCACGCGTTGCCCGGCCAGCAACTCGTGGTTGCGATCGGCTGCCAGCTCTCCCACGCGAACCGTCTCGTCTACGCATCGGGCCTCGACCCCGAGCGGCCCGGAGCCGTGACACCCATCGGTATCAATTGCCGCTTGTGCGAGCGCAGCGATTGCAGTGCGAGGGCCTTTCCCCCGGCAGGCCGCCGCCTGATCGTGGACGAGAATCAGCAAGGCCTCTCACCCCACTTCTTTGCGTAAGTACGGGGGCTAACGGGTGACGCGGCGGCGGCCGTCAGGCCTCGGGCACCACGGCGCCGTCCCAACCCGCGGACGCAAGCACCGCCTTCTCGACGATCAGCCGCGCCGCCATGGTGGGCCGGGGCGAGGTGCCGATGCGGAGCTCGCCCACGATGCCGAGCAGCATGTAGGCCTCGCGCCGCGTGAGCCCGGTCCACTGTGCCACGAGGCCGACGGCGGCGTTGGATGCGTCCTCCGTCGCGGCTTCGACCGAGGGGCCGTAGCCCACGATCTGCACGGTGCCGTTCTGCTCGAAGATCGGCCGCTCGACCGGGCTCTCCCTGTTCAGTTCGATCCGCGCCCGCACCCGTGCCGAGCACTCGACGCCGGTGCCGCTGATGATGCCGTCGCTGATGGCGGCGTGGGGGTCGGCCATGAAGATCAGCGCGTCGTCCACCATCACCGGCAGGTGGACGCGGGCACCGGCGCTCACATCGCGCTGGTCGAAGTCGCCGCCATAGGGCCCGGCGTGGGAGGGGCGATAGCCTTCCGGCGGCATCGTCGACAGCGTGCCGAGATTGGGCGCGAGCGGAATCGCCACCCGGTCGCCGAACCATGCATGGCCGTCGCGGATCGGGCAGGCGACGATGGCGGGTTCCTCGAACTCCTCCTTGAGCACGCCGAAGTTGCGCAGCACGGCGTTGGCGCCCTCGCCGAAGGGCTCGATGGCGAGCAGGTCTATCGCCACGGAATCGCCCGGCCGCGCGCCGCGCACGGCGATGGGCCCGGTCACCGGCGCGAGCGGATGCCCCTCGGACGCCGGCGTGAACGGAGTCGGCACCTCGGCGATGTCCTCGATATCGTCGAAGGCGCCGTCCACCGTGACCTCGATCTCCGCACCGGGGTCGATGGTCATGGCCGGCGGGGTCGAAGGGCCGACGGTGAAGAGATAGGTCTTGGACATGTCTGTGCTCCCGGCGCCTCGCTCAACCAGTCATCGCGGCGTCCCGCATCCGGTGAAAATTCTGGAGGCCGATCTCGTTCCGGCCGAACACGATCTCACGCTGCACGCCGGCGGCGAGGTTGGCCTGCACGCCCTCCATGACCGCGAAGTCCTCCGTATCCAGCACGCCCAGCGCAAGCCGCATCATCTCCTCCCAGTCGCGCTCGCTCGTATCGCCGGAAGGCGAGGCGAAGCTGAATCGGCACGCCGTCGTGTCCGGCCGCGCGGGGTCAGGGAAGAAGCGCACGAGTTCCACGTGCGGGCCCTGGCTGATGAACACGGCGTTGGGAAAGAGCCGGTAGACGATGGTCGCGTGCGGCAGCACGCGCCACGTCGCGGGATCGTCCTCGCGCTGGTCCAGAATGCTGCGGCGGGGCGCCACCAGCCGCGCATGACGGCCGCAGGTCTCGTACAGGAAGACCGTGCCGAACAGCGTCTTGCCGATGGAGGCGCGGTGCAAAATGGGCACGTGGTAGTACTCGAGAAAGGTATCCACCCCGAGCTTCCAGTTCATGCGCTTGGACCAGATGTGGCTGCCGCGGTGGCGGTAGTCCGCGAGGCCGTAGGCCGCAAGCTCGGGGCCGAGTTCGCCGAGGGCGTCGTCGAGATCGAGCGTGCCGGCAGGGTCGAGCAGCAGCCAGACGAAGCCGTCCCGCTCCTCGGTGGGGAAGCGCACGAGGGCTTCCTCGCCGACCGCGATGTCGGGGAAGTGCTCGGACGCAGGCTGCGCCCGGAGCACGCCGCAGCGGTCGTAGGCCCAGTTGTGATAGGGGCAGGCGAAGGCCTTGCCGACGCGGCCGGCGCCGTCCAGCAGGCGGGCGCCGCGGTGCCGGCAGGTGTTGAGCAGGCCGCGCACGGTCCCGTCGTCGTCCCGGATCAGCAGCACGGGCACGCCCGCGATGTCGAGCGTAAGGTAGTCGCCGGGCTCGGCAATCTCGCAACCGAAGGCCAGCGGCAGCGGGCGTTGCCGGAAGAGCGCCGCGATCTCGTCGGCAAGCGCCGTCTCGCAGGTGTAGCGCCTGCCGTCTATGGCCATCGTGGCGTCGGCCTCCGGCAAGGCGGCGCGGCCGATGCGGTCGAGCGCCTCAGCGGCGAGTCGTTGGTCGGTCTGGGGCTGCACCGGTCTCTCTTCGCGGTTGTCTTCCGCCCATACTAACCGATTGCGCCGGGCACGCCCGCGCGCGAATAATGCGCCATGTCTTTCGGCATATAGCGCCCGGCACGTCTTCCCACGCAGTTTCATGCGGCGGGTGGCCGGGCGCGATCCTCCGTCGCACTGACGCGACAAGTGGTGGCGAGGTCTTGGCGATGACAAGCGAAGCTTCTGCGTGGCACGGCAGGCCACGCGTGCCAGGCGCCGAGGACGGGTGATGTCCGCTGCCGACGCAGGAGACGGACTGGGAATCACCCTCGGGGTCGAGGAAGAATTCTTCCTCGTCGATCCCGAGACCCGCGACCTCCTGGCCGACCCCGACGAGGGCATTTTCGTGGCCTGCGAGCGGAACGGCGGGCCGCACAAGGTCGTGCACGAGTTCTTGCGCTCGCAGATCGAGACCAACACGCGGGTGTGCAACTCGGTGGCCGAGGTGCGCCAGGCGTTGAGCGAGACGCGGCGACTCGTCGTCGAAGCGGCGGAGCAGCACGGCGCCAGGCTGTTTGCCGCCTCCACCCATCCCTTCGCCTCGTGGCGGGAACAGGCGCCCACGCCCGGCGAGCGCTACCGGCGCTTCGCCACGACGTATCAGGAGACCGTGCGCCGCGCCCTCGTCAGCGGCATGCACATTCACGCGGGCTTCGGCGACGACGACTCGCGAATTCGAATCATGACCGCGCTCAGGCGATACCTGCCGCTGCTGCATGCGCTCTCCACCTCCTCACCGCTCAACCACGGGCACGACACCGGATTCAAGTCCTTCCGCCTCACCATGATGGGCGCCTTGCCACGCACCGGCCTGCCCGGCCCGCTGCACTCCAAGGCCGAGTACGAACGTCTCGTCGCCGAACATCGGCGCATGGAATACATCGGGGACGCCAGGGAGCTCTGGTGGGACATTCGCCCGGCCAGCGCATTCCCGACCATCGAGCTGCGCATCTGCGACGTCTGCACGCGGCTGGAGGACGCGGTCTGCATCGCGGCGCTCTACGCCGCCCTCATCCGCTGGCTCTTGCGGCTCGACCGTGACGGGATGCTGCCGCCCGAACCGCTCACCGAGCTCATCGCCGCGGATCGCTGGATCGCCCAACGCTACGGCGTGCTCGCCTTCTTCGGTAACAGAGGCGCCGACGGCGGGCGCGTGGACATCGACGATTACGCGGCGGCGCTGGTGGAGGAAGTCGCGGACGATGCACGCGCTCTGGGTTGCGAAGCGGAGGTGCGGCACGCGCTCGCCATCATCCGGGAGGGGACGAGTGCCGACCGCCAGGCCGATTTCTACCACCTGCGTCTGCTTGAGGGGGATACGGAGGAAGAGGCGCTGCGCGGCGTGGTGGATCAAGTGCTCGCGGAGACGAAAGAGGGGCTCGACCGGCAATCCGGGTGAGGGGATCGGCGCTATGGCCGCTCCCAGTCCGCCACGTCTCCGAGGACCATCCGGAACAACGGGTGCGGCTCGATAGCGTTCGGCGCGCCCAACTCCTTGCGCCATTCGGGCGCCCGCGCATCCAGCTTCGCCATCAGATGGCGCCACTCGAAGCCGAGTTGGCCGCGCGTCACGGGGATCGGGGGAGCCTCGCGGCCGGGTGCGATCCTGCCGGCGTCGAAGCCGTAGCCCCGCGCGGTCGCCTCCTCATGCACCGCGCTCAGGTAGGCGGCAATAGCGGAAACGGGTGACGGCTGGGCGTGGAAGCGGTGCAGTTGCGGGTGGTTGCGGTATCCCTTGGTCTTGCCCCGCAGCACCGCCTGGGCGAGCAGGGCTTCACGCCATAGTGCGACCAGCCCCTTGGCATCGAGATAGCGCGGATGGAGGCTCCAGAGGCGCATGTTGCAAATGTAGTGAGAAACGCGGGTCAGGAGCCAATCGGCTCGGCCAAGGCTCTACGCAGTGCCCGCCTCGCGTTCCCACAGCGTGTGCGTGAGGATGCCGACGGAGGCCTCGATCGCCTCCATCGCGTCGAGGATCAGGTCTTCGCGGTAGCGGCGGCCCACGATCTGCACGCCCGCCGGCAGCCCGTCCGCGAAGCCGATGGGCACCACGCCCGCCGGCAGGCTCAGGTAATTGACGCCGGTGCTGTAGATGGCGGACGTGAAGAGGTCCTTCACCTGCTCGAACCCCTGCGCGTCGTGGTCCCACGAGTACATCGAGCGCATCAGGAACGGGCACAGCACCAGCGGATAGTCGTCGAGAAAGACGCACCACTCGCGCGTCAGCGCGGTGCGATCGGCGATGCCCTGCCGGTATCCTCCCGCATCGACCGGCTTGCCGACGCGTTGGTAGTGCTCGAAGAGAGTCCGGATGGTTCCGCTGCCGTGCTCGCGCGCGATCGGGCCAAGGAAGTGGGCGATCTCGCTTCCGAGCACGTCGAACCACGCTTGCGCGGCCTTCATGATCGAGGGCGACTCCACGCACTCCACCGCGTAGCCCGCGTCGCTCAACACGTCCGCCGCCCGTTCGATGCCGGCGACGATCTGCGGATTGATCGGGTAGCCGTGGGCCTCGCAGGTGACCGCGACCTTGATCGGAGGGGCGAGCGCGGGCCCGTCGAACGGGACCGGCACCCACCACGGATCGCGCGGGTCGCTGCCTGCGAGCACCCGCGTCGCGAGCCGCACGTCCCGCACCTCGCGGCAGATCGCGCCTTGGACGGAGCTGAGCTGGGCGAGGAGGCCGCGTTCCGCCGTGGCACTCGGATTGTACGCGGGTACCCGGCCGAGCGTCGGCTTCACCGTCGCCAACCCGCATGCGAACGAAGGGAAGCGCAGCGATCCGCCGATGTCGTTGCCGTGGTGAATCGGCCCAAAGCCCATTGCCGCGGCGGCCGATGCCCCGCCGGAAGACCCTCCCGGCGATGCCTCCTCATCCCAGGGGTTGAGCGTGCGGCCGCGCAGCGGGTTGTCCGTGGTCGCGCGCATCGAGAGCTCGGGCGTATTGGTGCGCCCCACGATGATGGCGCCGGCGTTGAGCAGGTTGCGCGTCACCGGCGAATGATCCGGCGCGATGACATCCGCGTATGCGGGCAGGCCGTTCGGCGTCGCCTGCCCGGCCACGTCGATATTCTCCTTGATGGTGACCGGGACTCCGTGCAGCGGCCCGAGGTCCGCGCCGCTCCCGGTCTCCCGGTCCTTCTGCTCGGCAGCACGCAACGCCTCCTCGCCGCCGTCCACGACGATCGCGTTGATGCGCCCGTTGTGCCGGGCGATGCGCTCCAGCACCGATTCCGTCACGTCGACGCACGATACCTCGCGCGCCCGGATCATCGCGGCGAGCTCCACCGCGCTTCGCCTCCACAGGTCCTGGTTCATCGCACTCGATCTTGATTTCAGAGGATCACGTAGTCTCCGGGACGGCCCATTGCCCAGCGTCCTGCGGCGGTCCCAACCCGGTCGACGATCGCGGGGGTTATATCATCCCTCAATACATTTCGAACACGTGGGGGAGGACTGGCTCGCACCGTGACATGCTCGGCTGGGAAATGTCGCCGGCTGGCATCTATTGGTTGTGGGGATTCGTACTTTACCCACAATATGTCGATGGATCGTTGGCAGACACCGCGGCCCTCCCTGTGGTAAGAGGTTGCGCATTCGTTCGTTTGCCGGACCGTTCGGAAACTATGGCCGACAGCCTCGATCTCTTCGCAGGGCTCGACGAGAGCGCCCCCGCCAAGAAGCGCAAGCCTGCGCGCAAGGCCGACCGCAAGCCGCCGCGAGCCACCCGCGGGCGGCGGCAAGCGTCGGCGACGGCGCCCGCGCCGCCAGCCAACGGCGATTACACCGCGCACGACATCGAGATTCTGGAGGGGTTGGAGCCGGTGCGCCGACGGCCCGGCATGTTCATCGGCGGCACCGATCAGCGGGCGCTGCATCATCTCCTCGCCGAGCTGATCGACAATTCGATGGACGAGGCGGTTGCCGGCCACGCAAGCCGGATCGAGATCGCGCTTCACGACGACGGCTCCGCGTCGGTGAGGGATAACGGCCGGGGCATCCCGGTCGATCCGCACCCGAAATACAAGAACGTCTCGGCGCTGGAAGTGATCCTGACCACGCTGCACTCGGGCGGGAAGTTCGGCGACAAGGTGTATGCCACGTCGGGCGGGCTGCACGGCGTCGGCCTCTCGGTGGTCAACGCGCTCTCCGAGTCGCTGACGGTCGAGGTGGCGCGCGACAGGCGGCTGTGGCGGCAGGCTTACGCGCGCGGCCTGCCCCAAGGCCCGCTGGAAGACGCGGGCCCGGTGACCAACCGGCGCGGCACTCTCGTCCGCTTCCGCCCCGATCCCGAGATCTTCGGGAAGGACGTCCGCTTCCAGCCGGAGCCGCTCTACGAGATGGCACGGACGAGGGCCTACCTCCATCGCGGCGTCGAGATCCGTTGGTCCTGCGATGCGGCGCTGCTCCAGGGCGCCGACACGGCCCCTGAGAAGGCGGTCCTGCACTATCCGGGCGGCCTGGTCGACTATCTGACCGCCGTCCTCGGCAAGCGGCACACGCTGACGCCGGCGCCCTTCGCCGGCCAAGGCGCGCTCAACGGCGATTCCGGCCGGGTCGAGTGGGCCATCGCCTGGCCCGATGACGACGAGGGCTTCGTCGCCTCCCACTGCAACACGGTGCCCACCAGCCAGGGGGGCAGTCACGAGGCAGGCATGCGCGCCGCGCTGGTGCGGGGCCTCCGGGCCTACGGCGCGCTCGTGGGCAACAAGCGCGCGACCCAGATCAACGCGGACGACGTGACGGGCGGGGCCTGCGCGCTCCTCTCCGTCTTTCTGCGCGAGCCGCAGTTCCAGGGGCAGACCAAGGAGCGTCTGTCCTCGGCGGAAGCCGGGCGCATGGTGGAGAGCGCGCTGGGCGACCATTTCGACCACTGGCTCTCGGCCGATCCGGCCGCCGCCAACCTGCTGCTCGAACGCGTCGTCGAGCGCGCCGAAGAGCGGCTCCGGCGCCGCAAGGACCGAGAGGTCGCGCGCAAGCGGGCGGCCCGCAAGACCCGGCTGCCGGGCAAGCTCGCCGATTGCGCGCGCGAGGCGGCGAACGGCACCGAGATCTTCCTGGTCGAGGGCGATTCCGCCGGCGGCTCCGCCAAGCAAGCACGCAATCGCGAGACGCAAGCCGTGCTGCCGCTGCGCGGCAAGATCCTCAACGTGGCCAGCGCCAGCGCCGACAAGCTGCGCGGCAACAAGGAGCTCGACGATCTGGTCCAGGCGCTGGGCTGCGGCACCGGCGCGCGCTTCGATGCGGGCGCGCTCCGCTACGAGCGGGTCGTCATCATGACCGATGCGGACGTGGACGGTGCCCACATCGCCGCGCTGCTGATGACCTTCTTCTACCGGCAGATGCCGGGCCTCATCGACGGCGGTCATCTCTTCCTCGCGCAGCCGCCGCTCTATCGCCTGGCCCGCGGTGGCACCACCCGCTATGCGCGCGACGATGCCGACCGCGACCGGCTGCTCGCCAACGACTTCACCGGCGCCGGCAAGGTCGAGATCAGCCGCTTCAAGGGCCTCGGCGAGATGCCGCCGGCGCAGCTCAAGGAAACCACGATGGACCCGGCGCGGCGCACGCTGCTGCGCGTCGAGATCGCGGAGGACGCGGGCGCGGCCACGGCTCGCCGGGTCGAGGAGCTGATGGGCCGCCGCCCCGAATCCCGCCTCGCCTTCATCCAGGCCCGCGCCGACACGGTGACCGCCCTCGACCTGTGATAGGTGGCGGCGGGCCGTGGAGTCAGAAGTCGGCCAACACCCGCCCGTCCTGAAGCAGGACCTGGAATGCCCGGTAGGTCTCGGCGGTGCCCTCTTCAACCGAGATCGAACCGTAGTCGCCGATATGCGCGCGCAGCAGCGCGTCCTGGTCCTCCATGGGGAAGGGTATGGGGTCGCCGGACGCGCTCACGCGCGCGCCCGGCGCGAGGCGGCGCAGCACCGCCAGCGCATCCTCCACCGGGACGACGGTTCCATTGCAGTCGAAGGCGGGCGCGCCCTCGCCTTCCCGCGACACGGCCTGGAGGAACGCGGCCGCGACCTCGCCCGCGTAGAGGTATGAGACGGAGCCCGTGAAGGGCACCTCGTAGTCGCGCCCGGCTGCGGCTGCCAGAATCGCGACCGTGGTCTTGGACGTCATGCCCTGGTCGCGGCCGACGCCGTAGACGATCC